>JBQCEX010000566.1:0-11675 GCA_051959855.1 Flavipsychrobacter sp.
ATTGCCTGAAACCATGAGCAGATCGGCAAACCGGGTTTCTTTTTGTAATACAATCGCAATGCTGTCCTGTATCTCATTATGCACAACATATTCGAAGCCTCTTTCCGTGCAAATAGCTCTGAATTTTCTAACATTTTCTGCAATAAGTTCCGCATTAGCTACCTCGGTTTCACCAAATCCGCCCAGTGGCAATGGATAGCCCCAAACAATAGAATAATCAACAGGAGATAGAAAAACCCCTGTAAGCAAAGCAGATCTCAGGGTCGGCTGTTCAGTGATAAAATCAAAAAGGTGTTCGGAAAATTCGTGTCCGTTAAAAACAAGCAGAACCTTTTTCATTACCAATTCATTTACTGCTCAAACCTATTAATTGTAAGAAACAATTGGAATGATAATTAACATAGTCTAAAATGATATTTATCACCCCAAGACTTATAAATCAATTTCATGATTTCTGTCAGCATCCTCACTACTCAATATCATTACTTTCGCTGACACGCGCCGCTACCTTTATATAAAATCTCTATTCATGAGAAAGGTATTATTGGCGTTTGACGGAAAAAATTTCCCTAAGGGGGCATTTGATTTTATTCAACAGCTAAATAAAAACAATAAGATCTCGTTGGTAGGTGTATTGCTGCCATCTATGGCAGGGTTAGGCTATGTAAGTTTTGAAACAGACGAAGGGGTAGCCTATGTGCCTGCGCCAATGGAAGAGGATGAAAGCGCCGTACAAAAGGCCATAAATGATTTTGAAGCCATGTGTGTGGCAAAAAGTCTTGACTACAGGCGGCATCCCAAAGGAACTACCAATGTACTGAAGGAACTGCAAAAAGAAACACGCTTTGCAGACTTGCTCGTAATAGGCAGCGACGACTTTTATAAAGAACTGGGGGATGGCAGCATTAATACCTACCTGCACGATGTATTACGGCATTCGGAATGCCCGGTACTTTTAGTGCCGGAAAGGTTTTCCTATCCTGACAATGTGATATTTGCGTATGACGGCAGTGATTCCGCTGTTTTCTCTATAAAGCAGTTTACCTACCTGTTGCCTGAGCTAAGTAAACTTCCCTGCCAGGTAGTATTTGCCAGCAAGGATAAGAAGGGAATCCCGGACATCTCTTACCTGGAAGAGCTTATCAGCCGACATTTTACCAAGCCATTTTTTACTGCATTACAAATTAATGAAAAGAAGACTTTTACCGATTGGGTAGATAAAAAGCAACATGCCCTACTGGTAATAGGTTCATTTAGCCGATCTAATTTGTCAGAAATGTTCAGGAAAAGCATGGCCACAGAAGTTATAGCGGACGGTCAATTACCCATTTTTATTACTCATAAATAATATTTCCTGTTTATGGATAAGCTGTTATTGGTAATGGATGCAATGAAGCCCGATGTGGAAGTCGTCAACTTTGGTTGCTACATAGCGGGGTTAACTAGTTCCAGGCTCACTGGTGTATTTCTTGAAAACCTTGATTTTGAAGAAGTGCCAGCAGCAAAGCTTGTAAATGGCAAGCCTTACCTGGGTACGGTAAAGTCAACCGCTATAACTGCTAATGAAGAAAGGCGAATAAAATGCAATGAAAACATTGAGCAATTCAAAAAAATTTGCACTGACAATAATGTTCATTGTAATGTACATAGGGATAGAAATGTGCCGCAGGAAGAATTGAAACAGGAAAGCAGGTTTGCCGATGCATTGATTATTGATGCTGAAACAACCTTTACAAAAAAAGACACATCAGTACCTACACAATTTATTGATACTATACTGGATGAAGCAAAATGCCCGGTTATCATTGCAGGAAAGGAAGCTGGAATAAACAATCTTCTATTTTTGTACGATGGCAGCGATGCTTCATTGCAGTCTGCGCGGCAATTCGCCTATTTATTTCCTGAACTACGGGAAATTAACCTTGCTGTATTGTATGTAAATCTGGACAATGCACATATAACAGCTAAGAAAAAGCTGAGAGAACTCCTTACTGCTCATTTCGACAATATAGATTTTATCTCCAGGGAAGGCAATGAATTTCATATAGTAACAGATGAGCTTTCAAAAAGAGATAATCCACTCCTGATAACAGATACAACACATAAATGGATCGCAGACAGGCTACTTGCCAAAATAAACCGAAAGGAGCTAAAAAGCATTCCCATTTTCATCACTAACCAAGTCAACGCACACTTATAAAGCATTATGAAAAAAATATTCATAGCAGCACTATTGCTGGTGACTTCCATCCTTTCATTCGGCCAAAAAACATTGGCAGGCGACCAGATTACTGTTTCAGAGCCTGTAAATGGCAACCTATATATCAGCGCCGGTACCATAACAATAAATGCCCCAGTACATGGAGACCTGGTAGTTGCGGGCGGCACTGTAACAATAAATGATTCGGTAACAAACGATATACTGGCAATCGGAGGTACCATCACCATAAACGGCAATACCGGCGGGGATGTACGAACCGGCGGCGGGGAAATATTTATTAAAAAGGAAGTGAACGGTGATTTACTAATTGGGGGCGGACGTGTACACGTGGAACAGGGAGCTACTGTAAATGGCAGCCTAATTGCAGGTTCCGGTGATATAGAAATGAACGGAAACACTAAAGGCAATATTAAAATTGGTGCAGGCACCTTAAAAATGAATGGCACTGCCGGGGGCAATATTGATGGCCGTGCCGGAGACATTGCAATGAATGGGACTGTAAATGGGTATAGCACGCTCGCAGCACAAAATTTAAAAATAAGTCCCACAGCAGTTTTCCATAATGATGTTCACTACTGGACAAAAAATAAAGACCTGTCCTTTGGTAATACCATAAAAAGCGGAAAAGCCATCTATGATCCATCGCTTGAGATGAAAAACGGGCACTGGGCTTATATCGGTTTCACCACCCTATTTGGCATGTTATGGTACCTTGCCACCATCTTTACCTTTATATTGATCATCCAATACTTTTTTAGCAAAATAATGAGCCGCGCAAGTGAAACAGCCGCGTCAAGCACATTAAAATCTATTGGCTATGGCTTATTGTTCTTCATATTAGTCCCTGTGGGGATAGTGATATTAATGCTTACCATAGTTGGTATTCCCATAGCTATTTTAATAGCCATAGCCTATACTATCATATTGTTACTTGGCAATGTAATAGTTTCTGTTATTACAACTCACTGGCTCAATAACCGCTCAAATAAACATTGGCGCTTCTGGCCTATGGCATTTGTAAACCTTGGTGTCTTTGTAGTTTACAAGCTTATTACACTTACGCCGTTTTTCGGGTTCGTAGTAATGTTGATTTTAGCAGCTCTATCGTTTGGTGCCATCCTGCAGAACATACGCTTAAAAAAAGCAACACTTAATGTTCAGTAAGATCATTGCTTAAGCAATATATCAAAGCTAGTGCCTTCGCCGGGTACAGATACTATTTTAAGGCTGCCACTCAGTTCATCGATCAGGTGCTTTACCAAGGCAAGGCCAAATCCAAAGCCGGCTTCACCGCCAGTACCATTTGTGGAGGTAGCATTGCCAGACATTATCTTGTCAATAGTTTCAAGGCTCATGCCTATACCCGAGTCTTTAACTATAATGCGCATGGCATTTTTATATTCAATTTTTAGCAAATGGAGGCTTACTCGTACGCTGCCTTTCGAAGATGTAAATTTTATTGCATTTGCTATAAGATTGCCAATAATGTGCGTTAAAACATTTTTGGGAAAGAGTAACACACCATTCCCATCGACCGTCACAGCAAAATGAATATTTTTGCTTTTAGCTTGCGGACTGTACAGATGCTCCAGCCGTTCCTTCAAATCTGATAGTTTGAATGTATTGTCGGCGGAAGAGACGAATTGCTTTTTATAACCGTTTAAAATATCGTCAGACATTGCCACAAGAGATTCACAGCTCTTATTTATCATGTCATTAAATTCCAGCACTTCATCAATATTATTCTCGGCACCCTGTTCTTTAATAAAGCTGGTAAGACTTATAATGCCGCTTAATGGGCCCCTTACATCATGCGCTAATTTATTTTGAGTTACTTTTATTTCAGAAAGCTGAATGCTTAATTCATCAACTTCTTTTTGAGATTTGAGCCTGTAAATTATCTCGTTTGCTATAGTTCGCAAATGGCGCACTTTATCAGCAGACAATAATTTAGCTTCCTGGTCCAGTACACACAACGCCCCAATATTATGCCCGTCAGCACTTAAAGGAATACCATAATAATATTTAAGAAGCGGTGCGCCTGCTACATAAGACTTATCTTTAAAGCGATTGTCTTTTGAAAGATCTATAATTTCAAAATGGTCTTTTTCCTGGATAGTGTATTGACAAACTGAATCCGCGCGGGGCATTTGTTCTAAATCCATTCCGTAGTTTGCTATTGTCCACTGCGTATATGAGTCAATTAGGTTAATAAGGGAGACATTAGTACCTGCAATAGCAGCCGCAAGTTCTGTCAGGTCATCAAAACTTTTTTTAAACCCTTGATATTCTATATCGTACTCAGCAAGATTTATAACTCTTTCTAACTCTTTATCCATCATATTATACATAGAAATAGTATCTATAAAAATAATCTCCTTTTACGGGGCTATAGCTAAGTATTTTATCACATAAAAAAGACATGCCCACCGCAGATTAAGTACGTAAAATAATACTAATTGGTTCAATTTTTATATCAGGTAATTGATGGCATCACATATCTTAAAAAACAATATTGACAATCCCTCAAAAAGCATAAAACAGCAAATTGCTGCAACGCAATCGATAGATATGCCCAAATCCATCAGGCCTATGCTTGCAACTCTTGTTGATAAGCCTTTTGACAAACCCGACTGGCTCTTCGAAATAAAATGGGATGGCTATAGGGCACTTGCTTTTATAAAAAATGGTGAAGTAGAATTGAAATCCCGCAACGATAAATCATTTAATGAAAAGTTTTACCCAATTTATGATGAACTGAAAAAGTGGAAAATCAACACGGTAATTGATGGCGAAATAGTAGTGCTGAATGAACAGGGGATTGCAGAATTCGAGGGGCTGCAAAGCTGGAGAAGCGAAGCGGATGGACAGCTGGTATTTTATGTATTTGATATCCTGTGGCTGGATGGCCATGACCTTACTACATTAACCTTAAGAGAACGTCATGAAATATTGAAGGCCGCGATTCCGGCGAGTGAAATGATCAGAATTAGTGAAGCGTTTGAAACTTCGGGGACAAAGTTCTTTGAAACTGTAAGCAAAATGGGGTTGGAAGGTATTATTGCTAAAAATGCTTTGAGTACATATCAATCGGGGGAACGTACCACAGACTGGCTAAAGATAAAAGCAAATAAACGGCAGGAAGTAGTAATAGGTGGATTCACCAACAATGAAGGATCGAATAAGCCCTTTAGCTCGCTATTGGTAGGCGTATATCAGGACGGTAAGCTTCAATATACCGGGAAAATTGGAACAGGTTTTAATAAAAAGAGCCAGGATGAAATGATGCAGCTGTTTAAGCCACTCGTTATCAAAAAATCACCTTTCACCGTAATACCTGATATAAATAAGCCATCGCGCTTCAGGCCTAATCCTCCGCAGGCTATTGCTACCTGGCTAAAACCCCAGCTGGTTTGTGAAGTAAGTTATGCCGAGATGACATCAGACGGTGTAATGCGTCACCCTTCTTTTGAAGGCATGCGCACGGATAAAAAAGCAATTGAAGTAGTAAGAGAAAACGCAACCGATACAAAGAACATTTTAAAGGAAACAAATGAACTGACAAAGCATAAAGCAATAGTACCTGTAAAAACAAAAGAGCGGAAAACGCTACTAAACCCGTCAGAAGAAACACAGGTGAGGAATATAGGCGGGTATGATATTAAGTTTACAAATCTTAGTAAAATATTCTGGCCCAAGGAAAAAGTTACCAAGCGTGATATGCTTAACTATTATTACCAGGTGGCGCCTTATATATTACCTTACCTGAAGAACAGGCCTCAATCATTGAATCGTCATCCACATGGCATTAATGGTGAAAGTTTCTACCAGAAAGACGTAAAAGGTAAAGCCCCTGATTGGGTTGAAACCTTTCCATATCACAGTGATGCCGATAACCGGGATAAAGAATTTCTTGTCTGCACTAATGAAGCAGGGGTGCTTTATATGGCGTCACTTGGCTGTATAGAGCTTAATCCCTGGAGCAGTACAATACTAAAGCCAGATAATCCTACCTGGTGCATTATAGACCTGGACCCTGATAAAAATTCTTTTAACCAGGTAATAGAGGCCGCTAATGTGACCCACAAGCTGCTGGATGCGATAGGTGTACCAAACTATTGTAAGACCTCAGGCTCCACTGGACTGCACATCTATATTCCGCTTGGAGAGAAATATAGTTATGAAGATTCCAAAGAGTTTGGGAGGGCTATTGCTAAGCTGGTGCATGCCGAGATACCCAAGTTCACGAGCATAGAACGTCTTACCTCTAACAGGAATGGCAAGATGTATATAGACTTTCTTCAAAACAGACCTCAGGCAACACTGGCTGCTCCTTATTCCCTCAGGCCAAAACCAGGGGCTCCTGTATCTATGCCCTTGCATTGGGAAGAGGTAAAAAAGGGGATGAAGATAACCGACTTCAACATCTTCAATGCAATGGACAGGATAAAAAATGAAGGGGACATTTTCAAACCCGTTCTTGGCAAAGGCATAAATATGCAGAAAGCACTAAAGCAAATGGCTGCTTTAACCCATTAGTTATTTATACAACGCCTGCTCATCAGTAAAATAAGTTTTGCTGGTACTGCCCTTGCTGTATATAATAGCCCCCGTTGGGCTTCGCTGTAATTTCGAGTTGTGTATTTTCAAAAATGAACGTGTCTCCCCTGAAATAATATCCGGCGACAGCTCCAGTATTTGCTTTTCGGCATCTTTCAGCACATTTTTTATTGCGGCTATCAGATCTTTTATCTTATTGTCAGGAATTTTATTGGCAGCAGAGAACGGGGATATACCTGCCTCCCACAGTATCTCATCGGCGTATGCATTCCCTATTCCTAAAATTACGTGTTGGTCAGTTATTACATTCTTTATTGCAGCCCGGGTGGCAGACATCTTCTGCTTCAGGTAATCAAAGTTCATGTCTTTACCTAATGCGTCCGGGGCATCTTTAGGTTTTGGATCCAGCGTTGGCGTAGCATTTTTCTGATAGTCAACTAATACCAGGCCAGCGCCATCTTTAAATATTAATGCCACAATTGAATTCTTATGTTTGTTATCACCTTCGAAAATAAACAGTTGCCCGCGAAGCATCAGGTGCAGCGCAAGTACAGTGTCATCATCAAAAATAAAATGCAATTCTTTTCCATAGCGATTCACCTCCTTTAGCTTTTTGCCTTGCAGATGTTTCTTTAAGGTTGCGGGTGATACATTTAGCTTTTTATCCTCATATACTATTACATCATCTACTGTCTTACCTTTTAATTGTTTGGTAAGATTTTTACTAAAAACTTGCAAATCAGGCAATTCAGGCATATATATTATGGTTTATTCGTACCAATGAAAAATTTGGTCACCTATGGCATTGGTCAGGCCCTGTTTCACACCGTTTATTCGCCATCCATTTTTAGTACACTTGATCACGCCCAGGTGTTTTTTGTTTAAAGTTATATCTAACTGCTGACATACACCATCATCACAACTGGACATTACGGGAATTCCTACACCTTCGTAGTGTTCGTCCTTGTAATCAAAATTTATAGGTACAGGCACTGTTTTCTCGGGCTCTTGTTCCAGCTCGTTAATTAAATCCTTCAATATTTTAACCAGGTGTTTACGTTGGGTCGCATCTGATGCACTCCATTTTGCCTTATCTGCACGCTTATGTGCCAGTTTGAATTTTAGACCCACCATGGAGGTAGAATAGTCATTAGCATCCAGCTTCTCTACATACTGGTGAGACAAGATAAACCAATGATAGGCTGTACCAACCGGCACGCCGGACCCTTCCGGTGCATGACCAGCCCTGCGTTTTACCACATCATAAGTAAGCTCCCATCTTTCAGGAGTTATTTTAGTTTCCCGCCATACGCCTGCATCATAATTCCATTTATGGCTTCTGCCTATTTGCATGCCGGTATATTGTTGACCGTTAAATTCTTTAGGTTTATTATAGCTGGCTGATAAATCCTTTGTTTTTACCGTATCAGATGAAGCTTTTGCCTTTTTGGGGGTCGCCTTTTTCTTGGTTGCTGTCGTGGCCATATAGTTTCTTCTTTATGTCGCTAAAAGCCGCAATAATCTTGTGCCATAGCACTTTTATTCCTATATGGCACAAAATTTACACAGTATTAAGGTTTCTAGCGATTAAACCCCTGCACATGAGCAAAACTAAAGTTACCGCTAAGGGAATATGGGAAGTAACAAAAAATACATTTTCGGGCTTTTCTAATGATAAAGTCACTAAGCTGAGCGCATCTTTGGCATACTATACCGTATTTTCAATGGGCCCTTTAATGGTAGTGCTTATATCATTATGCGCAATATTTTTCAAGAGAGATGTAGTGGAAGGTAAAGTATATGCTACATTAAGAAGCTTTGTTGGGCAGGATACTGCAGTGCAACTGCAGGAAATAATTAAAAATGCAGCCGTATCTAACAAAGGAGCTATTGCTGCTACTATTGGGATAATAGCATTACTTATAGGTGCTACTACTGTATTTGGGGAAATACAAGATTCTATTAACATGATATGGGGATTGAAAGTAAAGCCCAAACGCGGTTGGCTGAAAATGCTTCAAAACCGGTTTCTTTCATTTTCTGTCATCATAAGCCTCGGCTTTTTATTACTTGTATCATTAGCGCTTTCCAGTATTATAGAAGGGATAAGCAACCGCTTGCAAATGATGTTTCCCGACGTTACGGTGATCATATTCTACATTATCAATCTTATACTGACCATTGGAGTAAGCATGCTCATCTTTGGGGTAATTTTCAAAGTGTTGCCCGATGCACACATCAGGTGGAAGGATGTGATTGTTGGCGCCATTGTTACTGCCGTGTTATTCCTCATTGGCAAATTCGCCATCTCTGTATACGTTTCTCAAACTAAGGTAGGCAGCACCTATGGCGCTGCCGGCTCACTTGTCATTTTGCTGGTGTGGATCTATTATTCATCTATTATACTTTACCTAGGTGCGGAGTTCACAAAAGCATATGCAATAAAATATGGTGCAGCCATATTACCTGATGAATATGCAGTAACCACTAAACAAGTGGTGGTGGAAATGGGACAGAAGAGCATACAGGAAAAAGAAAGTAAAGATGCCAGCTCCATTATCAAGAACCAAAATTCGTAAGGTACGATCGCTTTTAAAGGTTCCAGTTTGTTTAATTCATGTGCAACTGTCGGTTCCTATCAGTGAAATTCTATGGTTATCTTTAGATCTTTCGCTTTCTCAAAGCCTTTTACATTCAAACTTTAATTAAATCAAACGTTAAATAACACTGGTTGATTATATCGACCCTTATATTCATAAAATTGCTTATTTTATAAGCACCTAATGTCCAACGGTTTAAACATGTGGGCGATTAATAAAAAGTTCTTGTTTAAAATAATAATTAAAACCATAAACAATACTTACACAATTTTACCTAACTTGCTATGTACTTTAATTCTAAAATTTCACTGTAGTGTTGGGGGTTGGAACAAAAAAAATAAGCATTTTTTATGCTGATGATGATCTGGATGATACATTTCTGTTTAAGAATGCATTAAAGGAACTAGGTGTTAATTGCGAGCTACAGATATACACTTCCGGAATTGACTTAATCAGCAATCTTAAGGAAGTTGCGCAACACCCGCACATCATATTTCTGGACATCAATATGCCTCTAAAAAACGGTTTGGAATGCCTGGGTGAGATAAAGAATTGCGAGCAGTTAGGCAATATAGCCGTTGTGATCATTTCCACTTCAAGTTCAGACACTTTTAAAGAAAAAGCTATTAACCTGGGTGCTTTTGATTATATACAGAAGCCCTCAAGTTTCAATGAATTAAAGGAGAAAATAAAGAGCACAATTAATTCTGCTCTGGTGGATGTCACAGTTTAAATTACCCGGAAAAGCTCTGTAGGCCGCAACTTATTTTATAACTATTTTCTTATATTTGTAAAATCTAAAAACTAACTTAAAGTAACTAAGAGGCTTCATTTAATTAATTTACAATTAATATTTGTTAACTTTATAACAAATTAATAATTGGGCAAAAGTTGTTATAAATGAAGCATTCTTACTTACTTAAATTCATTGCAATAGTTACCTGTCTACTGATAACGAAAGTCACATCAGCACAGCTTACTAATTGTAATGTGTTTTTAAAGGGCTTATCTATCGAAGTAGGTATAAATACCAACGGCGCATACGGTTCTAGTGTAGCTGCACCAGCAGGATTTCATCCCAAGGGCGGTGCAGGCACAGCAAATACATGCCCTACTACTACTTCTGCATGTCCAACATTCGGTACCAATCTTGGGTTTGTTGCAGACCCTGATAAAGATGGCTGGACTGTTGGCACTCCTCCATATTTCGGAGACTATTTTCTTCCCGGAGATCCACAGGAAGGCTGGGCTGTACAAATTGACGGTACAGTTGTGAGAGCTTACAATGGCTCGGGCTATGATGCTTGTGGTGGCACGCCTATACCATACAAACCTGTTTCAGCTGGTATGACAGGGAAGAATATTGCATATTATACAACCGGAAATAAACATGTAGGCGTATGGCAAGGCACATTTGACAGCGTGACAATTACACAGACAACAATAATGGATACTACCAAGGTTTATTTTACCACATTCATTTCTATGGTAAATAATGGCAGTGTTGCGCGAAAGAATGTCTTTTATCTCCGTACTGTAGATCCTGACAATGATGAACCGGAACCCAGTGGTGGCTTTGTTACTAAAAATAAAATAGAGTATCAGTTGCCCAATGAGCTTAATCGTACAATGGTTTCGGCTACAGGTCTAAGTTCTGCAAAGGCATTCCTGGGACTAGGAACACTTGACTGCAGAGCAAAATGTTTTATCATTCATGGTAGCCTGTCTCCTGATTGGGGAAATCTTGACACTATGTATGGCACGGCAGACTATATTGATTCCACCCATTACCAGTATAATGATTCTGATACTAATGATGAAGGCATAGGGCTGGTATTCAAGTTAGGGGATATACCTGCGCAAGACAGTTTAACATTTGCATATGCATATGTGTTAAGAAAGGCAGACTTGGATTCAGCTTTTGAGTCAACAAGGCCTAAATGGAAAAGCGCTACAGACTCCGCTACGCATGTCTCCGGAGATACTATAGTTGTTTGCGCACAAAGCAGTGTCAAACTAAGCGTTGTAAATGGAACCGGATTAAAATGGAGATGGGATTCTCCGACTGGAAATACTATATCAGACACTACAGGCCTTACTACCTTCATAAAAGTTGATACAGGGCTTGTTATAGCCAGGGCAATAGGCTCATCAGCATCATGTGCTGCTGATTCAGAGATCATTTACTTACGATCGTTCACCCCTCCACCGCCTATTCTTAGCAACAATGGCCCGCTATGCCTGGGAGAAACATTATTCTTATATTCAAAAAAACAATCGGCTGCTTTCACAGA
>JBQCEX010000567.1:0-2266 GCA_051959855.1 Flavipsychrobacter sp.
CTGATAAACGCTGTATAGCCCTGCGTGCGGATATGGATGCATTGCCTATACAGGAAGCCAACAATACTGAATATCGCTCACAAAATGATGGGGTAATGCATGCCTGTGGTCATGATGTGCATAGCTCATGCCTCTTAGGTGCTGCACGCATACTGCATGAAACCCGCGATGAATGGGAAGGCACTATAAAACTCATCTTCCAGCCGGGTGAAGAAATGCACCCGGGCGGTGCCAGCATCATGATAAAAGAAGGTGTGCTGGAAAATCCTAAACCTCAAGCTATACTAGCCCTGCATGTATATCCGCATTTACCGAGTGGCACAGCAGGCTTCCGTGCAGGACAATATATGGCCAGCGCTGATGAAATATATATTACTATAGAAGGTAAAGGCGGCCATGCTGCCCTACCCCAGCAAACTATTGACCCAATATCCATTGCAGCATTACTTATTACCGGCTTGCAGCAAGTAGTAGCACGCAAAGCAAATCCATTAATTCCGTCTGTACTTACTTTCGGTAAAATACAAGGCGGCTTTGCAACTAATGTTATTCCTGATAAGGTTGAGATACTAGGCACCTTCCGTACTATGGATGAAAAGTGGCGTTATGAAGCCCATAAGTGGATAAAAGATTTTACGGAACAGACATGTGCAGCCTACGGCGCAAAGGCCATAATTGATATCCCCCAAGGCTACCCATCTTTATTTAATGATCCAAAGCTAACTGATAGCGTAGAAAGTTTTGCGAAACAGTATCTTGGGGAAGAAAATGTGCGCACTTTAGATATGCGTATGGCTGGCGAAGATTTCAGTTTCTACACTCATCATATGCCTGGCTGCTTTTTTCGTATAGGTACCAATAAAGACAATAAAGAATTTACAGCGCCGGTACACAATGCGCATTTTGATATTGATGAAGATGCATTAAAAACAGGTATGGGCTTAATGGCATGGTGTGCTATCAGCCAGCTTAGTAAACTTTAGAGGTGCTTCCATATCATTGCCGCATTACAGCCACCAAATCCTGAGGCAGTTTTTAGTGCGTATTTAATATCAGCATCCTGTAGTCGGGTTGTCACATTAATCGGCTGCGATACGCCGGATTGCTCAAATCCTAATGAGGGTATTAATTGTTGATGCCGAAGACCTTCAATAAGCATTACTGTTTCTAACACCCCTGCTGTACCTAGTGTATGGCCCACATACCCTTTTAAACTATGCACAGGGCTTTGCAATAGACCAGCCAATGCAAACGCTTTTGATTCCATCTCATCATTGTAAGCTGTGGCCGTGCCATGGGCCGATATCATGTTGACATCATTGGCAGTAATACTGGCTTGTTGTAAGGCCTTGTTTATGGCTAACGCTAATTCTTCACCAGTACGTGATGGCCCCGATATGTGATTGGCATCATTCGAGCTCGTTGCACTGCATAGTTGGGCCAACGCATCTTCAGTGTTAGTTGATAAGATAATCGTTGCGGCCGCTTCGCCAAGTGTAATTCCTTTTCTCGCGGCATCAAATGGCCTGCAAGGTTCATCCGATATTGCCATAAAAGATTGAAAACCGCTTAAAACAAACTTTGAGAACCTATCGCAGCCTATCACTATAGCATGTTCATATTTCCCGGATTGTAGTAAGCGCAAGGCGTATAGCTGCGCTACTACACCCGACACACACGCATGTGAAACCACTAATGGTTTCGAAGAAAGACCTAATTGTTCTGCTATAATCTTCGCACTGCTATTAAGCAAGGTACGTTCATCAGGTACTTCTCCCAAAAGCTCAATATTGCCCTTTGTAGTAGAAAGGATCAACACAGTCTTAGATAAATCTATATCTTCCCTGCATTCCTGCAAGGCAGCATTAGCAGAATAAATGGCTAGTTGCTCAAATGGAGATATGAATTCGTCACTCTGCACCTGCGATTGTATGCTTTGCCACTGTGAAGGATCTAGTTTTGAGGCGTGAAAAGGGCTATTGGCAAGCGTTGTATCGGTATATTTACTAATCCCAGAGCGTTTCTGCATTACAGCTTGCCAATGGGCTGTAGTTGACATGCCCAATGAGGATATAGCGTTAGATGCTATCGCAAAAACAGGTCTGGCCATTAGTCCTTCTTTTCAAATATGCGGAATTCGCAATTGGCAATCTCACGGCCGTCCAGAAATACTCTACCCATCACCATGTGAACATTCATTACACACTGCAGATATTGAATTTCTGTTATGATGGTATCTCCTGTTCTTGGCAGTTCTTTTACATTC
>JBQCEX010000568.1:0-4935 GCA_051959855.1 Flavipsychrobacter sp.
TGAACCCCTCTTCTGCCAGGCCTTTAACCTGTGTCGCTTTACCCTAACCTGTTAACTTTTTAAGAACTTTCTGTTACCCTTTCGTTACCTCGCGTCCGCTAAGGGAGCGCAAAGTTAGAAGCTTTTTTTCATTCCGCAAAATCTATTTTCAAATATTTTTTTGAGTAGATTTTTTTGAAATTTTTATCTCGAAAACCGTAAGAACTTATCCCCTGTTTGTGATTGGGAGCGCAAAGATACGCAAGCTTTGCAAACCTCCAAACACTTTGCTAAATATTTTTAATCAGCATTTGTGTTACACAATGAAACAAAGAACTTTTTGGATAGGAGCAGGAGGACAAAGATACAGCAGCCTGACGGTTCTAACAATTTCTTCCCGGCCTTTTTAAGAAATATTTTGTCTTGTGTTTTCGTTTTGAGCTTTCTCATCTGAGGATGAGCAATTTAGAATGCTTGTTAGCAAAACTGCAACTGAAACAAAGCTAACACTGAGCTAATTATTTCTTTAATTTTATTGCGTTCAATAAGATTCACCTACATTGGCAGGAGTTTATTGTTGAAGCATTAAGCACAAGGAATGGAGGACATATTCATACTAATAGCCGAAGATGATGCTGACGATCGTTTTCTACTGCAGGCCGCGTTTGAAGAAAACGGGTTTAAAGATACGCTGCAGTTTGTAGAGAATGGAGTGGAAATAATTGATTTTCTGAATGATGTAATGGAAAAGAAGGACACTAAAACATTTCCCCGTTTCATCTTGCTTGATCTTAATATGCCCAAAAAAGACGGAAGAGAGGTGCTAAAAGAACTAAAGCAACATCCCGAACTGAAGAAGATACCCGTGGTGATCTTCAGCACCACCAACAATGAGCAGGAAATGCGCCGCTGCTACGAGCTGGGCGCTAACTCATACATCACTAAACCAAACAGCTTCGAAAGCCTTCTAAAAACGGTTGCTGCACTGCGCAGCTACTGGACACATACCGGCAACAATTTTCCAATTTCAAACGGGCCTTCCCCGAATCCCCTATAGGCACTGTTTTTGCAGGAAAAACTGATGACAATTAAATGTTCATTAAATTGACCTTTATATTGCCCTATCGGTGAAAAAAGTTTTAAAAACACAAACACTTTTTTCTACTTTGCAAAAAATTAGGTCATTTAGAATACTGTAGTATGTCTGATAGAAGGAAAGTATTAATAGTAGATGACGAGATTGATTTGTGTCTTTTATTGAAAAGCTATTTTCTGCGTAAAGATTATGAGGTATTCCTTTCTCATACGCTCGAAGACGGCTTAGCTCAGCTTAAATTATTAACGCCGGATATTCTTTTTCTCGATAATAATTTACCAGACGCTGAAGGTTGGCTATCTGCAGGTGAGATAGCCAAAGAATACCCTAAAATGTATATGGTGCTTATTAGCGCGTTTCACCCACCTCTGCCGGAGATGCCAGGGAATACGCAATATCAAATGATTGAAAAGCCAATCAGCATTAATGATCTCGACAAGAACCTTGCAGATATTAACCTGCAATCGACTAAATAAAATCGACTAAATAAATAGATGCTAACTAATCTATAGTTCCCCTTCGTATCACGCCTAATATCAGTGAGATTATTGCGAGGATCAACAGTATATGTATCAGGCCCTTCAGGCTGTATAAAAACACACCAAGGAGCCATCCGATAAGTAATACTACTGCAATAATGTACAAAATACCTCTCATGTATTTTCTATTTTAGCTATTTACAAGATATATAAAACTTAAAAGATCCGGGTATCACGCATTTTTAATCACGCGCCATCTGTTCATCTTTTTCTGCTTGCACCATGCTGCTTTCGTCATCGGTATTCCCGGTTTCATGATAGGTTGAAAGGGGGAAGGTAATAGTGAACGTGGTACCGCCATTCTCTACTGAATAAGCTTCTATAGTGGCCTTATGAGTTTGCAGGATATTCAGTGTAAATGCCAGGCCTAGTCCTACCCCATTTCTTTTCTGTGTAAAATAGGGCTCAAATAACCTTGAAATATTTTCTTCACTTATGCCGCAGCCATTATCGCTTATATTAAGCACTGCATGATTAGTAAGATGGTGAAGGGAAATGGACAAATGACCTTTATGTTCTTCCATAGCTTCAATAGCGTTGATCACAATATTCAGCAACGCAATTTTCAGCTTTTCTATATCTGCCATTACCAGCAAAGATTCATCAGGATAACTTACGTGCAGCTTAATGCGCTTCAGTGTCAGGCGGTCTATTGCAGAGGCAATCACTTCATCAAGTATATGCTGCAGTACATGTTCTTCAAGGCTTATTTCTGATGGCCTTGATGTTGTCAGCAATTCACTGATGAGGTCACTTATTCTGCGGCTATTGCGCTGTATGATATCAAGGTAAAGCAGGGCATTATCATCATTCAGGTCCTGCTGCATTTGCTCTACTGAAAGGGTTATATTATTCAAAGGATTCCTTACTTCATGGGCCAGCGTGCGCACCAGTCTGCCGGCAGCCGCAAGTTTTTCACTCTGCAGTGTTGCCTTTTCTGCTTTCTTAAGATTGGTTATATCATGTATTATTCCCTGAATATTTATATTGTCTGCATCACTCTCTTCAAGCGTGGCAGTAAGAATACAAGATTTCTTTTCACCTGATTTGGTGCTTATCATGAGCTCCAGGTCATTTACTTCTTTTACTGCCTGCAGCGACTGCTGAATATATTTTTTGTGCTGTGCCTGTCCTATAAGATTGCCGAGATTCATACCCAATAGCTCTTCCCTGGTATAACCTAAGAACGGCAGCACCGCGTTATTAATCTCTTTAAAGTTCAATGCGCTATCAGTAATGAAAACTATATCTTTTGATTTTTCAAAAATGCTTCTATACTTACGCTCATTTTCTTTCAAGGCTTTAAGGGTAGCGGCACGCTCCAGCGCATAGCGTATGCTGCGCTCCATCTTTTCTATGGTCAGCTCTGTCTTTACCAGGTAGTCAACTGCGCCTAACTGCATGGCTTCTATATCTACATTATAGCTGCCTTTACCGGTAAGCAATATTATGGGCGCCTCGCAATTACTTTCCATTGCGTCTTTCAGCAAGTCCATCCCCGACTTAGCTCCTAATCTGTAGTCAACAAAATAAAGATTGTAATCTTTATTCATCATGTGCTCTAACGCGTCGTTATAGCGCGAGCACCAATCTATGTTAAATGTTGCAGACGGGATATGCTTTATATACTCACTAGTGATAATAAAATCATCCTGGTCATCGTCAACTATCAATATTTTCACATTTGCATTTTGCGCTGTCATGGCACTCATGTTTATGATTTGGGCTGAACTTCGGGCAAAATGAAAACAAACTTTGATCCCATTCCGGGGGTGCTGTCAGCAAATATCACCCCATGATGATGCTCTATAATTTTCTTGCAAATAGCCAGCCCTATGCCTGAACCGGGATATTCTGATTTTCCGTGCAACCGCTGAAATATCTGGAATATACGCTGGGCATATTCTTTTTCAAATCCAATACCGTTATCGGCAATCTGTATCTGATAAAATTTCCTTTCCGCAGGTAACTGAAAATGTTTTTTCTCTTCAATAGTTAACTCCTGGCAATCTATATTTATTTCAGGTGCAACATCAGGTTTTCTAAACTTTATAGCGTTATTGATAATGTTCGTAAACAGTTGCTTCATCTGCGTGAGGGAAGCTTCTATTTCAGGCAATTTACCCACGGTTATCTTGGTTCCTGTTTCTTCAATTGTCAGTTCAAGGTCTGCCTTCACCTGGTGCAGAATAAAGTTGAGCCCTACCGTAGCAAAGGGCTGTGTAGATCGGGTAATCCTTGAAAACTCGAGCAGGTTATTGATCAACATGCGCATATTCTCAGCAGATGCCATAATACGCTCCAGGTACATTTGGCCATCACCGCTTAGCACATCTGCATACTTTTCATTCAGCCTGTCGCTGAATGTGCTGATCTTTCGTAGCGGTTCCTGCATATCATGACTAGCCACATATGCAAACTCTTCCAGCTCTTTGTTAGACCTATTCAACTCTTTCACATGCTTTTTCACCTCGTTTTCGGCCACTCTTTGCTCAGTTATATCGCGCAGGCTGCCTACTATTTTCACGGGCGTCCCGCTATCGTCTGAAAGAACTTTGCAAAGCACACTGACGATACGCACGTTATTTTTTGCGGTCAGTATCCGCATCTCGGTATCAACGTTCGATTTATTTCTTAATGCGCGCTTTACTACTGTAGCAATTTTCTTTTGATCTCCCGGATGAATATAGCCGGCTATCTTATGGTAATCCAGTACTTCTTTATCATTCTCCAGCTCATATATCTTGTATATACCTTCTGTCCAGAAAACTTTGTTAGATGCCAATATCCATTCGAAAGTGCCAAATGCTGCTTTACTGAATTGCTCGAGGAACAACTCTCTTGTATCGTAAGACGAGAAAGGCAGTTGCCATTTCGACAGGTCCTTGAGTAATAACAATTGGTAGTACATCTCAGTACCGCAAACAACGGGTGATGCATACACGAAATAAGAACATATATCTCCCTGCTTCTCCTTCAGTTTGTAGATCGTATATTTTTCACGCTCTTCAGCAAAGTGCAATACACGTTGCAACTGTATATTCAGTCTGTCAGGAATAAAGCCATCAATGAGATCTGTAAAATGCAGCCCATCGCTTTCCGATGCAGCTTCATGTTTACCAAACCGCTCTTCGAATTGCTGATTGCAAAAAACAATCTTATAGCTAGCCGGATCAACAACTACGGTTGCCCCGGCTCCCCATTTACTTATATTTTCAAAAAATGCACCCGGCATTTTTACATCCATTACTTCTGATTTCATAATTCATGTGTTTACCTCGTATCCCTTATATCGTTTTTGGCATACACATATTTTCTCTC
>JBQCEX010000569.1:0-3124 GCA_051959855.1 Flavipsychrobacter sp.
CCATATATATAGCGTTTCCCATCTGCCTGTAGCTGAGTAATTTCAGATATCTGATCACCTTGTCTTTGCAAAGCATTCCCACCAGTACGACTTATCGGGGTGATGCTTGGGGCTGGACCTGAAGTATAGTAACCAGGAGTATCATTATAACTGATTATCTGCTTGCTGGTGCTTACGCCAGGTACACTTGAAGAAGCTTCAGTAGCTGTTAGATAATAGACAAGATTGCTGCGAACATCTCTATTATTGCCTGAATTATTCTTAGTGAAAGGAAGACTTGAAATTTGTGAGCCAGGAATGGGCGACCACGCGTTAATGCTCGAAAAATATCCGGCGTCTACAGTAGTGAGTTCGCCCCCTTGTTTAAGATATGTCTTTTCAAACACACTTCCGTTGGTATTTTTTCCGACAAAGGGTCTTTTATAGGCATACCAAGGCCCGGAAGTAATGTTAGTGTTCGATGTGGAGCCATCGCCTCCTGCTTCAAATATATCGGCTGCACCAAATTCCATTCCGAGCGTATTGCTTTGTTGTGACCCGCCCATAACAGGATCATAAACACTACCCAGGTCATTTCTAAATGGCCTGAAATTACCCCCTGTGCCCTGGCCACTAACACTGTATATATCATAAGTCATATTTGCCGCTGGCAAGTAGGCCATTGTTTTATTAAAGCTTCCATCTTTATCACGTGTAAAATCAAGAATATCACTATCACGGGCATTTTCTGCATATAAGTAGCCGTAGGCATTTCTTGTACCGTCATTATTGTAATGCAGTGTACTGTACATGCCACTAGCCGTAGCATAACCCATACACCAAAATGCTTCGAGGCCTACTTTAATACGACCTGTGAAGGAGTGAAGGGTACTACTATTAGTAATAACAGGGACATAGTTCTTTACGCCCACTGGAATTGTAGCTGAAAAGCTGCCTAATGAATAGCTGCTGCCACCTTGAGTAGCATATGTAGATACGCTTAACGAAATATCTTTTAAACCAGATCGGCTGCTATATCCTGAACCAGCATTAAAACCAACACCACCACCAACATCGTTGCTTAAAATATTGGATGCTGCAAAATTCAACCCGGCATTATAATCAATCTCAGCGCCCGTTTGAGAACCTACCCCCATATTGATGCCGGCAGATGCAAATTGAAAAACTGATATGCCACCGCCAAAATCGAAATCGCAGCTGATGCCTCTATAGTTACTAAAATTCAGGTTAGCACCTACACTTGCTGAAAGATGCAAAGCAGGATCGCCCACACCAACCAATTCACCGCCAACTCCAAGACCTACACGTAATACGTCTTCATCCTTTATATTCAGCTGTTTGTCGAGCACGTTACCATTAAAATCATCGGGCACTCCCCTGACAGTACGGTTAATTGTACCTGGGTTAATATTCCAGCCTAGCCCAACCCAGCTCGCTTCCTGCTCCATGCCGACACCGCCGTGATAAGAAATATTCACAGGGTATCCTTCTACATCCAGCAATGGAATATTATAATTGAAATCGCCGGTGAACATGTCAACCATGTCAGTTGTGCCTACAGGTTCAAAAGCCTGCACCTCCGGCTGGCTGGGCCCTGTTGTCAATGCCAAAGCCTTGTTTGGCGCTACCAGTTCAAATACCATTACAAATAGAAGTACCCGGGCTATTGATTTAATAATCCTTTGTTTGGGGCTCATATCTTGTTATTTGTGTTAAGAAGGTTTGGAATATCTTTGAGGGTCTCTGCAGAGAAGCTTGCTTTGATAATGCCATTATGAAACAAACGATCGTAATAGCTGATCTGCATGTCTTTTAATGGTCTAGGATCTTTATCAGGGAAAATAAAACCAACAACCATCGTCTCCACAGGTCCCACATTGTAATTATTTTCAAATAAATAACTTATGGGTTTCAGTGTATCACCGCCATATACCAGAGTAATATCTTTTGCTGCATAATTCAAAAAATAATTTAGCCGTTGGTCGTAGTCATCCAAGGACATAGCTCCATCTTTTAAAGCTGACATCTCAGTACTTGTTTTATGAAAAGAAATGTTGAACCATGCAGTACCCGCCAATTGTTTTAAACGTTTTGTTTTATCGTATGCAGCGTTGTTATGGCTTTCAAGCAAAACGATATAATCATATGGTTTATATTGAATGTCAAACTCCATATCCTGTACCTTAACTGCTTTTTTCAGATGATTTTTATCATCCTGTATATAACGAACATAATCTGCAGTATTTAGCGTTTGTTTGCCGCAGCTGATAAATGACAGCAACACTACAGCAGCTATAAATAACTTACTGGCCTTCATACTGTTTGTTTACATAGTTTACCAATTCAGGTGTCAAGTCATAATACTCATCATTATAAAGCACACTTCCCATACCATTGGCACCTATTATAAGATGAAGTTTCTTTTTCTTACCAAACTCTTCTATCAGCGGGTTCAATCGTTTCCATACTTCCTGATTGATAAGCTGGTTACTCTGGTTATATTCATCACGTAATTGTTGCTTAAGCAGATTAAAGCGGTTAAATAAGTATTGGGCAGCCTGATCATTTTTTGAAGCCTGCGCGAGCTTTATTTGATTTGTCATGCTGTCAAGAACTTTACTCATTCCTTCCAGCCGTATCTTTTCTTTCGCCTCTAATTCCTTTTTCATATTGTATTGGTTGAATAGCTTAATAGCGTCTACCACTGCTGTCTTTCTGTTTTGATTATTAAGCAATACGTAAACCAAACCACTTGACAGAAGAGAAACAATAACTGATAAAATAATACTGCGATAAAATGTTGATTTCATTGATGTTTATTGCTGTTTTTTATTGTCGATAATAAAATCCGGATTATAATAAGTAAACGGCAGGTCGTAACGTCCTCCTGACTTTGAATGAATGACAAGATTATACGGTTTTGCATCTTTTAAGATGCAGGAGTCCCTTAAATTTAGTCGATAGCGGTTGTCACCATAGTGTGCGACCAATTTATTGCCCTTAAGTTTTACTTCACGCTGTTTATTGTCAAATACTTGTAGTGAAAGTGTGTCAGTCATTGCATCCGTGCATGTGTATTTAATTTTCAAATTACCAACAGCAGAAAGCATCTGTTTACCTTTCA
>JBQCEX010000570.1:0-5025 GCA_051959855.1 Flavipsychrobacter sp.
GTGCGTCTACCAATTTCGCCACCCGGGCAGTAATTTTAAGAACTTGGGGCTGCAAAGATAGCTTTATTTTGGAATTACCCAAACCTTGCAAATACAATTTTGTGCATTTTCCTATGTTGTCATACAACTTCAAATAACAAGGTTATACAATTGCATAGCTTTGATAAAAATATGATTCAGATGAAACAACTAATAAACCTGTTAACACTTGGAGTAAATGATTTGAAAAGATCTATGGATTTTTATCAAAACGGATTGGGCTGGCAAACAAAAGGTATCGTTGGCACAGAATATGAAAATGGTGCGGTAGTGCAATTCGAACTTCGCAATGGAATGATGCTTTGTCTATATGAAAGAAAAAATTTAGCATGGGACGCTAATGTGCAACTCCAGGCAGAGAGCGCAACGGAGTTCGCAATGGGATATTTTGTAAACAGCCAGGAAGAGGTTAAAACAGTAATGGAGCAGGCAAAAAATGCGGGTGCAAAAATAACTAAGCCTGTCCAAAAAGCATTTTGGGGAGGTTACCATGGTTATTTTCAGGATCTGGATGGACACCTTTGGGAGATAGGATATAATCCGTCCTGGAAGGTTAAAGAATAACTTCCAAAGCATTTTCCGGGGTTGCTTTTTATACATTCTATTGCATCTGGCCAAATGTTGTAGCTAATAATATACCAAACAGCGATTATATGAACAATAAAAACATTCTGATCTCTGGTGCAGGAATAGCGGGCACATCGCTTGCCTTTTGGCTAAAGAAGTTTGGCTTCAACCCAACCATTGTTGAGGTTTCACCCAGGTTGCGAGAGGGTGGTTATGCTATCGACTTTATGGGCGCAGGCTATAATGTTGCAGAAAAAATGGGTGTTATACCTGCACTCGAAAAGGTCGATCTCAATATTTCAAAGCTTTCGTTTGTAAATGAAAATGACAAGGAGGTCGGCAGCATGAACTACCGGAAGATTAGGGAACTAATGAATAATCGGGCACTTACACTGCTTCGCAGCAATTTGGCAGGGGTTATTTACAACAGCCTGGACAAAGACACTGAAATAATTTTTGGAGATACAATAAATGAAATTCAGCAAGATGAAGAAAAGGTAGTGGTAACCTTCAAAAGTGGATTAAAAAGATCATTTGACTTGGTCGTTGGCGCGGATGGATTACACTCGAATGTGCGAAACCTGGTTTTCGGCCCTGAAGCACAGTTCGAAAAATACTATGGCTTTTATACTTCATCCTTTACCATCGATAATTTTGCCTATAAGGGTCGGGCATTTTCTATGTATAACGTCCCTTACAAACAAGTTGCTATATATTCAGACGGTAAAAGTAAAACCATCACATTTTTCATTTTCACTTCACCTGAAAAGCTATCCTACGGGCACCATGACATAGCGAAGCAAAAACAAATTCTGAAAGAGCAGTTCATGAATGCTGGCTGGAAGTGTCCGGAGTTACTTTCAAAAATCGACGCAACTACTGATTTTTATTTCGATTCCATCAGCCAGATCCACATGGAAAATTGGTCTAAAGGCAGAGTTACCTTATTAGGCGATGCCGGTTATTGCCCCTCGCTCTTATCAGGCAAAGGCTCTACGCTTGCCATGGTGGGCGCCTATATACTTGCCGGGGAATTAAAGCAGGCAAACGGCAATTACGAAACGGCATTCCAACAGTATCAAAATATTTTCAAACCCTTCATGAACAAAAAACAAAAAGCAGCTCAAACCTTCGCAAAATCATTTGTCCCCAAAAGTCACTTCGGTATCTGGCTAAGAAATAAGGTATTTAATCTAATGTCCGTGCCTTTTATAGCAAAGCTATTGTTCAACCAATTTAAAGATAAAGGACTGGAACTAAAGGACTATTAAATTTACCTATTGTTGCTCGAACTGTTCTTCTCCCTCTGGCAAATATTCACTTATACCTCTTCCTATAGTCAGCAGGCGACACATCAGTATATTTCTTAAAAACCCGCCTGAAGGCATCTATATCATTATATCCCGTTTCATATATTATCTCATTCACTGTTTTTGCGCTTAGCTCCAGTTGCTGCTTGGCAAATTCCACCTTCACCCGTTGTATATATTCGGCAACAGAGTTGCCTGTACATTCCTTAAACCGCCGCTCAAAGGTTCTTCTGCTTACTCCTATCTTATTGCATATATCATCTACCGAAAATATCTCGGTCGGGTTGTTTTCTATCAGGTCCTGGGCAGCAAGCACATGCTTGTTTTCATGTCTTTTCTGCCCCATAAATATCATAAACTGGTTTTGGTTCTTCCGCTCTATATCTATCTCAAACATTTTCGACGCCAGTATCGACATTTTCCTGCCCAGGTGCTTCTCTATCACGTACAGCAGCAGGTTTAGGTAAGAGTAGCCACCACCGCAGGTATATATACCTTGCTCATCAGTTATTATGGTGTCATCCACCACCTGCACCTGCGGAAACATGGCGGCAAATTCATTTCGCGCAGCCCAGTGTACGGCACACTTCCTGTCGTTTAGCAATCCGGTCGATGCGAGGAAGAATGACCCTACGCACAGGCATACAATTTCTGCACCTTGTTCATATTGTTGCAGTACCCATTCACTAAAGCCCTTGTTTACCTCGTACGTTTTTGAGAAGTCACCACAGGTCAGCGGTATTACTATCACATCCGTTTGCTTTACCTCGTCTATAGTGCTATCTGCATGTATATGGTATCGTCCGCCATTCAGCTGCACGCTTTTATTTACGCCCACTATCTCCACGTTGTAGTAAGCAGCTTTCCCCTGGTACCGCTGAAAATCATTTATCCGGGTAAGTATCTGGTAAGCGCTGTCCATGCACGACATCGTTGCATCACTCAAAGCCAGTATCGATATGCGTTTCATTGTATAAATATACCTAAATCACCTGTCGCAATCAACGTGTAAGATTGTCGCAGACAGCCTGCCTCAAGGCATTAGCTTAGGTATAGCTTTGTATTCGAATAAAAACATCGGTAAACAATAACAATACAAGCTATGAACGCAATAGAAATCCTCATGGTCCCTGTTCAGGATCAGCAGAAAGCAAAAGAATTTTATTTGAACCTGGGGTTTGAATTAATAATGGAAGCCCCCTCACACCATGGCGAAACCTGGTTACAAATGGGCCTGCCCGGTAAAGGAACAACCATTGCCTTAGCCAAATTCCAGGGCATTATTATGGAAACAGATAATATCGAAACAGAAATTAACCGGCTAAAAGCAAAAGGTATTGAAGTAGGCAATATCGACAATACCCCCTGGGGCAAATTCGCATGGCTAAAGGATCTTGATGGCAATGGTCTTTGCTTGCATCAGAAATAATAACCCTGTATTGGGTTATATTAAAGCTGTACACTTGTGCAGCTTTTGTAATTTTAAAAAATGAGAAAAATACCCGTCAATATACTTTTGCTTTTGCTTTTATCGGTATCCGCAATAGGCCAGGATATTAGCATTGAGAATCAAAACGCTGTCAAAATATTCATTGGCTATGTTAAAGCAGGCAATAAAGAAGCGCTTGCCGGTATTACCGCTTACCCGTTGAAAAGAGAATATCCGATACCTGATATTTATGATAAAAAGGAATTTGTTGCGCGATACAAGGAGATTTTCAATGATAGCCTTGTTAAACTGATTATTAAGTCCCGCCCTGCAGATGATTGGTCGGAAATGGGCTGGCGCGGTATTATGCTACTTGACGGTGTAATTTGGCTTGATCAGGATGGAAAATTAATTGCGGTGAATACTCAATCTCCCTTCGAACGAAAAAAGAAAGCAGCACTTATAGCTGAAGATAAAAAGCACTTGTACCCGTCTGTCAGAAATTTTCTTCGACCCATTTGCATCATCGAGACAAACAAGTATAGGATCAGGATAGATGAAATGTCAGACGGCAAGTATCGCTATTCGTCCTGGCTGTTGAAAAATAAAATGAGTGAAAAACCGGACCTTGTTTTAGAAAACGGGCAAATAGTTCTTGATGGTAATGGGGGTAATTGTCATTTCGAGTTTAAAAAAGATGAATATAAATATGTCTGCGATATAATCGAGATAGGTGAAGATACTTCACCACCGGCTGATCTCTTTGTTTATAAAAATGAAAAGGAAATTCTATATCAAAGAGCTAATAAGCTTATCAACTAACAGCAATATGCGCACGGTTTACTTAATAGCATTTTGGCTTTTCTTTAATCATACAACTTATGGTCAGCAGATATTATTTCAGGGAATGCCGGTAGATACTGTGGAAATAATCACAAGTGCCGGATATTATCATTTTGATACTGCTGGTACAACTACAGGAAGAAGAGACGCTTATATTGTTGCGTTTAATAAGCACCACAACAAATATATTAGTATTTGCACCCGGACAAATATAAAGTTGACTTTAAAGCCCAAAACAGAAACATATAAAGTATACAAAATCAAGAGAGCATCTTTTAATAAGTTGCCTATGCTTGATGATTTACTTAATTCTTTTTCCAAACGGTTTAAAAGGCCTGCAATAGATCAACTGGGAATTACTGATGAAAATGTAAGTAAAATAGTTACAAGAAAGAAAATACTTCGTATTGCAAAAGCTTATAAAGAAGATTGGCACTTCAATCATGAATATGCAACAAAACATGAAAATGATTCAATATTTCGAGGATGTCAAAACACAGACACGCTCCAATTATTTTTGGACTCTTTAAAAATTGATACTTCCTCTTATGTTGTGACGGCAGATTATTGGGATGAAGTGAAAATTAACGTAAGCTGTAAAAATAGACTTTTCAGTTTTGAAGGGAAATATCCAAATAAATGGAAACAGCCGTTTTATGAGAAATCAGAAACAGCAATAGGCTACAAATCGATCTTCAACCTTGATATTAACCGTTACTTATTTCGAATATTACCGACTTATTTTTATAGAAAGGACGCAATCAGCACAGAAGCAATCATTAACTCATATATAATATGGTACTTGAAGCGAAGAGATATAATTGGAGACTATGATTA
>JBQCEX010000571.1:0-5442 GCA_051959855.1 Flavipsychrobacter sp.
CAACGCCGTCAGACAGGCAACACAAAATCAAAAACCCCGGTGCTTGATAATTTCGGCCGTGATATTACTAAGCTGGCGGAGATGGGGAACTTAGACCCCATAGTGGGACGCGAAGAAGAGATAGAACGCGTATCTCAGATCCTTTCCCGCAGAAAGAAAAACAACCCGATACTGATAGGTGAACCAGGTGTAGGTAAAACAGCTATCGTAGAAGGTCTTGCATTACGTATCGTTCAGCGTAAGGTATCACGCGTGTTGTTCGACAAGCGTGTAATAAGCCTCGATCTTGCGGCTCTGGTGGCAGGTACCAAATACCGTGGCCAGTTTGAAGAACGCATGAAGGCCATCATGAACGAACTGGAAAAGAACCGCGATGTTATTCTCTTTATAGATGAGATACATACTATAGTTGGTGCCGGTGGTGCTTCAGGCTCATTGGATGCTTCCAACATCTTTAAGCCAGCCCTTGCAAGGGGAGACCTCCAATGCATTGGCGCCTCTACGCTGGATGAATACCGCATGTACATTGAAAAGGATGGTGCATTAGACCGTCGTTTCCAGAAAGTGCTGGTAGAGCCGCCAAGTGTAGAAGAAACAATAACTATACTAAATAACATTAAGGCTAAGTACGAAGAGTTTCACAATGTATCTTACGATACAGAAGCAATTGATGCTTGCGTGAAACTGAGCGATCGCTACATGACAGACCGCCTGCTGCCGGACAAGGCAATAGATGTGCTGGATGAAGTAGGTGCCCGCGTACACCTGAAGAATATTAATGTTCCGCAAAATATCCTTGATCTGGAAAAGAAGATCGAAGATATAAAGCAGGAAAAGAATAAGGTAGTAAAGAGCCAGCGTTTTGAAGAAGCTGCTGCACTGCGTGACAGGGAAAAACGCCTGGGCGAAGAACTGGAACGTGCTAAGGCAGAATGGGAAGAAGAAGCCAAGAACAAACGTTACCCGATACACGAAGAAGATATAGCTGAGGTAATAAGCATGATGACCGGCATACCGGTAATGCGTATGGTAGAAGCTGAAAGCGACAAGCTGCGCCGCATGGGTGAAGAACTGAAAGGTGCTGTAGTTGGCCAGGACGACGCTATACAGAAAGTAGTAAAAGCCATACAGCGTAACCGCGTAGGTTTGAAAGACCCACGTAAGCCAATAGGTTCATTCATATTCCTGGGCCCTACCGGTGTAGGTAAAACTGAGCTTGCCCGTGCACTTGCGCGCTACATGTTTGACAGCGAAGAAGCGCTGATACGTGTAGATATGAGTGAGTACATGGAAAAATTCTCGCTCAGCCGCCTGATAGGTGCACCTCCGGGATATGTAGGCTACGAAGAAGGTGGCCAGCTTACTGAAAAAGTACGCCGCAAGCCTTACTCTGTAGTGTTGCTGGATGAAATTGAAAAAGCACACCCTGATATATTCAACATCATGCTGCAGGTATTGGATGATGGACAGCTGACTGATGGTCTTGGCCGCAAGGTTGACTTCAAGAATACGCTTATCATCATGACCTCAAACATTGGCGCACGCCAGCTGAAAGACTTCGGTGCAGGTGTAGGTTTCACTACCTCTGCCAAGACAGTAGCTTCAGAGGACAATAGCCGCGGTGTAATAGAAAAGGCGTTAAAACGCACTTTCTCACCTGAGTTCCTGAACCGTATTGATGATGTGATTATCTTTAACTCACTGAGCCAGGAAGATATCAACCAGATCATAGACATCATTATGAAAGATGTTATGAAACGCTTGAATACGCTTGGTTTTACCCTCGAGCTTTCAGATGCGGCCAAAGGCTTCATATCTGAGAAAGGCTACGACCAGCAGTTTGGTGCAAGACCATTGCACCGGGCCATCCAGAAATACCTGGAAGATCCGCTGGCAGAGGAAATACTGAATCATCACATAAAAGAAGGCGACAACGTGTACGCTGACTATAGTGAAGAAGAAAAGAAGATCGTATTCACGATCAATCATACTCCTGCTAAGAAAGAAGCTAAGCAGGCAGAATAAAATAGAAATGGTTTATAAACTTCCGACGGGCATTCCTGCCCGTCTTTTTTTTGTTTTAGATGTTAGAAACTTGATAGTTTCAAAAGATGTCGGGTATTAATATAAAAGAACTATAAAAATTATAGTGCTTTTATACTAATGATGATGGTGATGTGGCGGCCTGGGCGGACGTGGATGTCTTATAATGCATGAGCTAAAGCTCGTCATCAGCACTAAAGCAAAGCCTGTAGCTAAGAATAACCTTTTCATAGAATTGCTATTTTAACGCTTAGCCAGTACCAAAATCATTCCTTCGATTATCTATAGTGCCAGGCTCTTTCATGCCAGCCCCTGTGCCAGCCGTGATAATAGCCGTAGTAGTGCCTGTGGTAACCATAGCCCGGATCGGCAGCTACAACGCAGGAACTAAAGTAAACAACTATAGAAAGCAGCATCGCAACGAGCAATAATTTGCTTTTCATAAATGATTAGTTTTTTAATGAACAATAAATGAAGCCTTTAAATGTAATACTTCGCCCTATAAAAGGCAAAGGCTGCACCAACATTTGTTAAAAGAAATGCAATCCTTAGCGAAAGAGATGAAAGACTATGAAGGCACTAACATAGGCTATGGCGAACATATAGAGGAACTGGATGACAGGATACTTCCAGTTGCGTGTTTCGCGGTAAACGATGGCGAGCGTGCTCATACACTGCATAGCGAACACATAGAAGATAAGCAGTGATAGCCCGGTAGCTAATGTGTATACAGGAGTACCATCAGAGCGGCGGGCGGCGGCCATCTTCTGGTGCAGCGTTTCCTTGCTGGCTTGCTCGTTGCCTACGCTGTAGAGGGTGGCCATGGTGCCTACGAATACCTCGCGGGCTGCGAATGATGTAATGAGCGCTATGCCTATCTTCCAATCGTAGCCAAGGGGGCGGATAACCGGCTCGAAGGCGTGGCCCATGACACCGGCAAAGGAATGTTCCAACTTATCGGTGGCGTGGAGGTTTTCCAATTGCTGCTTTTGTTCGGGGTGCTGCTGTTCCAGTTGGGCGTATTTAGCCTCTACGGCCTTCATGCTCCTTGGCGGACCGTAAGAGGCAAGGGCCCATAACAGCAGGGAGATAACCATGATAACCTTACCGGCATCGCGCACGAAGATCTTTGCTTTCTCTACCATAGTGATGCCCACATTCTTCCAGCGGGGTGAGCGATAGACAGGCAGCTCCATAAGGAAGAAGGTGCGCTCCTTTACATTCACTATGAAGTTCATGACGCGAGCCACTATGAGCGCCATAAAAAAACCAAGCAGGTAAAGGCCCATGAGCACGAGGCCCTGCAGGTTGAAGATGCCCAGCAGCCTATGATTGGGTATTACCAGGCCTATAAGGATGGTATATACCGGCAGTCTTGCCGAACAGCTCATGAGTGGCGTGACCATGATAGTGATAAGACGCTCCTTGCGGTTCTGAATGGTACGCGTGGCCATGATAGCCGGTACGGCGCAGGCCATGCCACTGATGAGCGGCATAACAGAGCGACCATTGAGCCCTACACTGCGCATGAGCCTGTCTGTAAGGAAGCTGATGCGCGCCATATAGCCTGTGTCCTCCAGTATGGTGATAAGGCCAAACAATATCATGATCTGCGGGATGAATACCGCAATACCGCTGATACCTGCCAGCAAACCATTGATAAGGAGATCTTTAATAAAGTTGTCCGGCATGACGGTGCTGAGCCATGAGCTTGCCAGGCTGAAGCCATCTTCCACCCAGTTCATAGGGTATTGTGCCAGCCAGAAGATGCTCTGGAACAAGAGGAACAAAACGCTGAGCAGCACTACGTAGCCCCATACAGGGTGCAACAGCAGCTTGTCTATACGCTCGCTACGCATGGTGCGCTGCAGGGGCGTTACCTCTACCACGCATTGCTGCATGACCTGGGCTATGCGCTGATAGCGCTGCATGACCTCCTCGGCCTGCACCTTTGATTTCTGGAATTTTACTTCGTCCAGCAGGGCAGCTATGCGCATGCGCTGGGCAGCGTTCAGGTATTTCAGATCGGCATAATTGCAGGCCACATGCAGAGCGCCGTAATTACTATCCAGGTTGCAGATATGGCGAATCTCATTAAGCCAGGTGCCTGCCAGTGCCTCTATATTGATAAATTCAGCCGATAGCTCATGTCTGCCGCTTTGTTGTACCTCTATGATGGCCTTCTTCAGGTGATCTATACCCTTATTACGCCTTGGATTAATAGGCACTACGGGTACGCCCATCATGCGCTGCAGTCCTTTCACGTCGATGGTGATGCCCTTTTTCTGGGCAATATCCATCATGGTGAGGGCGATGACCACGGGCGTCTTCAGGTCCATGATCTGGGAGCAGAAGAGCAGGTTGCGCTTGAGATTGGAGGCATCGGCTATGACGATGGTAAGGTCGGGCCTGTCCTGGCTTTTGCTGTTCAGCAGCACCTGGTAGGTGACCTGCTCGTCCATGCTCTTGGGGTAGAGACTATAGGTACCCGGCAGATCAATGATATGAGCTGTAAGCGAATCGCTGATGCGGGAGACCCCTGTTTTTTTGTCCACCGTAACCCCGGCAAAATTGCCCACTTTCTGATTAAGGCCGGTAAGGGCATTAAACAGGGAGCTTTTTCCGCTGTTGGGGTTACCTACAAGAGCAATTGTATATGGACGTTGCATGTATTAGAGCCGCAAAGTTACCAAATACTGAGGGGGGATAATATGAAATTGATTGATAATGATATAAATTTTCCCGAAAATGAAAATGACCTTTTGAAAATGCGGCTACGTGCGAACTGTGATGGAATGCGGCAATGTTACATTTGTGGGAGATTTTTCTTTTGGGAGGTTTTGTGTCTGCTTTTGGGCTGAATGCCTTGTCTTTATTGAGTTATGATACTTTTATGGAAAGTAGCATTACTACGCAAAAACTACCCAAAAAGTTACAAAATGTCGCATTTGCAATTAGCTAATGTGATAATTAGCTGGTTAGCTAGCAGATGTTAGAGGGTTTACAGTATGTCAAAGAACAGGTTCGTTTTTATGCTGAACGAACTATGTGAGATACCATTATTAACAAGCCCTTTCCAAATAAAGATGTCCACATTAATCGGATTAAAAAGTCAAAATTAAAAATTCAAAAGGTGAGAATTAATGACATCCGTTTGCCTGCTATTTTTTATGATTTGCTATTTACGGGATCAGTAGGAAATTTCTGCTTTTGTTCCGAATGTTTTTGAATTTGTAATAATGTTCAGCATAAAATCTGCAAGATCTGCCCGTGCGATGCTGAAGGGATGTTTGATATGGCCTGTTATTGCAGTTCTATAAACACCTGTGAATGGTTTATCCTTTAGCATGGGTGGCCTGACGATGGTCCAGTTCAGCTTGCTTTCTTCTACAATGTGCT
>JBQCEX010000572.1:0-4820 GCA_051959855.1 Flavipsychrobacter sp.
GTGCCGTAGAATTTGAGGCACAGGGTGAGCAGACGCAGCTGACCTGGTATATGCAGTTTGAAAGTGAAGAAGAGTTTATACAGGTGGTGAAGAAGCATGGTGCGGTAGAAGGCCAGAAGGAAAATGTGATAAAACTGGATGCGTACCTGCAAAAGATGAAACACAAATAAAGCTTATCACCATGAAACAAATCATTCTTCTATTAGCGTTAATAACTAATACCATGATAACTGCAACAGCACAAAAAGGCCAATATGCAAATGTGAACGGCCTGCATATGTACTATGAGATACATGGGACAGGAAGGCCGCTTGTATTGATACATGGTGCGGCATCTACCATACAAAGCAGCTTTGGCAGAATAATACCGACACTGGAAAAGGACCACAAAATAATAGCTGTGGAACTGCAGGCGCATGGGCACAGCGACAACAGGGATGGCAGGCAGATAACATTTGAACAAGATGCGGATGATGTGGCTGCGCTGCTGGAGCAACTGCATATAGACAATGCCGACATTTTCGGGTGTAGCAATGGCGGCACTACTGCCCTGCAGGTAGCCATACGACATCCTAAGCTGGTGCATAAAATAATATTTGCCTCGTCGATGTATAAAAGGAGCGGCGTGCCGAAAGAATTTTGGGAAGGTTTTAAACATCCCAATTTTGCAGATATGCCTGATGGGTACAAAAAAGAGTTTTTATCCATCAATAACAGTGATGCTGCGCTGCATGTGATGTTTGAGCAATGCGCACAGAGGATGCAGCACTTTACTGATATACCCGATAGCGTGGTTGCCGGCATACAGCAACCCACCCTGATAATACTGGGCGACAAGGATGTGCCGACACCGGAACATGCGGTGGAAATGTACCACAGAATGCCGCATGCAAGCCTGGCTATTTTCCCCGGAGGGCATGGCGCCTACATGGGTGAAATGCTGACGCTCAGTGATGCCTACAATCCACTGGCAGGGCTAGCTGTAATTGAGGATTTTCTGAAATAGCCATTAAAAAAGCCACGCTGAATGCAGCGTGGCTTTTTTAATAAAATATTCTTTTGCTAATTAACGGGATTACCATCCGCATCGAGATAGACGATGGTGCCCATGTTTAGACTTTTGATGCCAGCTTCGATCTTTGAACGGTCGCCAACTACTACCCAAACCAGATTGCCCGGGTGTATGGCCTTCTTCGAGATAGCACGCATATCCTCTAATTTCATATTACGTATAGAGGCAGGGTAATTGCGCAGGTAATTTTCGCCTAGATCATATTTTGCCACTTTAGCAAGATCGTTTGCTACGCCTGCATTGGTTTCCCAGACGCCCGGCAATTGCATTACTACATTCTTCTGTACCTTTCCGAACTCCACATCCGTAATTGGTTTGGTACTCACGTATTGTTCTATTTCCTTCTTCATTTCAACAATAGACTCCTTTGTTTTATCTGTCTGCACAGGTGCATAACTCATGAATAAGCCCTGACCAAGCGCACCCATGAAGTAAGAACCAGCCCCATAAGACCAATGCTTATCTTCACGCAAGTTCATATTGATGCGGGAGGTGAATTCGCCACCCAAGGTCTTATTCATCATGATATATTTATCCCAATCAGGATCCTTAGCGCTACTGGTAACATGTGCGGCATAGATCATAGATTGGCCAGCACCTGGTTTGTCTATAAGATATATGACCGGCTTATTGCTCAGGGCAACTTCTGAAAGCTTACTTTCCGGAACCTGCTTAGGCTTCCATTCGGCCAGCCTGGCCTCCAGCTTAGCCTTTAGCTGATCCATAGTAATATCGCCGACAACAACCATGATGGCGTTATTTGGTGCAAACCAACGGTCGTAATAAGTTTTAAGATCATCGGTAGTGAGCTTGCTGACACTTGCCTCTGTGCCACTGCCTGTAAGCGGATTGCTATAAGGATGCCCGGCGCCATAAATGATCTTAGGCATAATGCGCAAGCCCATAGTGCTTGGCTCCACTTGCTCCTGTTTAATACCGAGAAGTTCCTGGCTCTTGATGCGGTCGAAATCCTTTTGAGGGAAAGTTGGGTGCAATAAAATATCGGCGTACAAGTCAAGGCTTTTATCGTAATTAGATCTTAAAGCATTCATGACAACGGAAGAATAATCGAGACCGGGATAGGCATAATAAGTAGCACCCAAATCGGCTAGATCTGAACTTATCTGTAAAGAATTTCTATGCGTGGTACCTTCCTTAAGCATGGTAGTAGTAAGAGAAGCAGTACCCGGCATTGAGCCGTCCTGCGCATAACCGGCTTTAATAAGCAGGTTCATAAACACTACCGGCGTAGCATGTCTTTCAACCAGCCATACTTTTAAGCCATTGGACAGAACAGTTTTTTGAACATCCGGAAACCGTACATCATCCATTTTATCTGCCACGGGCACAGTTTTGCGATCCAGCTTAACAGGTTCCGGCTTAAAGGTTTCATATGGAGTAACCTCTACCACCAGGCTGCCATCTGACAACCAATCGCGCATTACCTTCTGAATGTCTGAAACAGATGTTTTCTTTATCCAGTTATCGTATTTTTTATAGTAGTCAGGAGTACCACCATAAGTAGCATTTTCTGCAAGAATATCGCTTTTGCCACCAAAGCCACCGATACGCTCCATTCCTTTAATCTCAGCAGCAAAATATTGTGTTTTTGCACGTTCCAACTCTGCATCAGTAGGACCTTCCTGCATCAGCCTGTCCATTTCTTCATTAATGGCTTTTTCAATTTTCTTTAATGGTACGCCCGGTTTGGCATCAGCCTGAATGTAGAACTGGCTGCCTATCTCTTTTCTATCTATATAAGTGGCAACTGATGAAGCCAGTTGATCGTCATAGACCAGACGTTTGTACAAACGAGCTGTTTTGCCATTAGATGTGAGGATGCGTGACAGCATGCTGAGCTGCGCCAATTCTTTAGACCCCCATTGCGGCACGTTCCATATGACCATATAGCGAGCCTGTGGCACCCTATCCTGCACCGCCACACGATGAGTTCCCGTCATTTTAGCCACCCAGGTCTGCTGGCGGGAAATAGGCGGCACCGGCGGGATATCTCCAAAATATTTCTTTACCTTTTCATAGGCTTCATCGGGCGTAATATCACCCGCTACAACGAGCACTGCATTGTTTGGGCCGTAGTAAGATTTAAACCAGTCCTTTACATCATCGACCGAAGCCGCATTGAGGTCTTCCATAGAACCAATAACCGTCCATGAATAAGGATGTGCAGCAGGATAAGTATTACGTGGAATTAAATCATCAACTACAGCATAAGGTTGATTTTCATCCTGTCTTTTTTCATTCTGCACTACCCCACGTTGCTCATCCACCTTAGCCTTATCTATTACCTCAACCATATGCCCCATACGATCACTTTCAGCCCACATTGCGACGTCCAGTGACGACTTAGGTATATTCTCGAAATAATTCGTCCTGTCTTCGTTGGTAGTACCATTTAAGCCTGTAGCACCAATGCGCTCCATGAGCTTGAAATAGTCGTCATTAAAATTCTGACTGCCATTAAACATTAAGTGCTCGAACAAGTGTGCAAAGCCAGTTTTGCCGGGCTTTTCATTCTTTGAACCGACATGGTACCAAACATTAAGCGATACAATAGGCGCTTTATGATCTTCGTGAACAATGAGTGTCAAACCATTGGATAACGTGTACTTTTTAAAGGGAATATCCACATCAGGATATTGTCTTTCCTGGGCTATTGCGCCCGTTGCCATTAAGGCAAAGATGAAGGTTGAAATAATAGATTTCATATAAATGTGGTTTGGAGCGAGATAAATATAACAATAAGAACCGGGGAAAGAAATAACCCAGATCTTTTACCCAGCCATAAAACAATGTTAATGCTGAAAAACATACACCCTTTTAACACTTTTCTAATAAGAGCGATTTTTAAATTTGTGAGACAACAACGAAAAATCAAGAAAAGCATATGAAATACAAATTCATTCCTGTTATCCTAACAGCTGCTTTGACATCAATACTTACACTATTTATTGCAGCCCATTATCAGAACAGTTTCTCTCTCTTTTCAGTAAACAATCATCAATTGCCGGTAAACTATGCCAGTTATACCGAGGGTGGCACGACACTGAAAAACGGTATGGCCCCAGTAGACTTTCAACCAGCAGCTGAGGCATCTGTAAAGGCTGTGGTGCATATTAAGACTGCCACAAAGGTTCGCCGGGTAGTATCTGACAATCCTTTTGCGCAATTGTTCGGCGATGACTTCGGCGGGCAGGAGATAATGATGCAACCAGCTATCGGCTCCGGCAGCGGTGTTGTTATATCTCCTGACGGATACATAGTGACCAACAATCATGTGATAGCCGGCGCAGAAGAAATGACCGTGACGTTTAATGACCGCTACACAACAAAAGCTAAGGTGGTAGCTACTGACCCGGCGACTGATATAGCGCTGATAAAAGTAAACGAGAAGAACCTGCCGTACATGGAATTTGGCAATAGCGACGACGTTCATCTTGGCCAGTGGGTAATGGCAGTAGGCTATCCGCTGACACTAGATGCAACTGTAACTGCAGGTATAGTAAGCGCTAAAGGCCGTTCTTTAGGCATTAACAGAACAAACTCAACCAACCCGATAGAAGCTTTTATACAGACCGACGCCGCAGTGAACCCCGGTAATAGCGGTGGCGCACTGGTAAATACCAGCGGACAAGTGATAGGCATTAACTCGGCTATCGCCTCCCCTACAGGCTCTTATGCCGGCTATAGCTACGCCATACCTTCCAATATAGTGAAGAAAGTAGTTAAC
>JBQCEX010000573.1:0-3872 GCA_051959855.1 Flavipsychrobacter sp.
TTTCTGCTATGCGGGTCGATATATGGATGCGCATCTACATTTTGAAATACTGGGCATGTTGGGTTATTTAAATGAGTTTGCTCAATGGCTGCTTTCAGTTCTTCACGTGCCGGTTGCATCAGCGGTGAGTGGAATGCTCCGCCAACGGGCAGCACCAATGCACGTTTGGCGCCTGCAGCTTTCATTTTTTCACAGGCCTGCTGTATGCCCGCTATGCTGCCGCTTATTACTAACTGTCCGGGACAATTATAGTTAGCAGCTACTACTACTTCATCAGTAAACTCAGCACATATTTTTTCTACCACATCATCTGCAAGGCCTAATACCGCAGCCATTGTAGATGGATTTATTTCACAAGCCCGCTGCATGGCCATAGCACGTTTCGATACCAGGCGAAGCCCGTCTTCAAATGACAAAACCCTGTTGGCTACCAATGCCGAGAATTCACCTAACGAGTGACCGGCTACCATATCCGGCAGCAAGCCTTCAGTGGTTAGGAACAGGATAACTGAATGAAGGAAAATGGCAGGCTGTGTCACCTTTGTTTGCTTCAGTTCTTCATCCGTACCGCTAAACATGACATCGGTGATACGAAAACCCAGTATCTCATTTGCCTGCTCAAAATATTCTTTTGCCAGCGAGCTTGTTTCATATAGGTTTTTACCCATACCTGAAAACTGTGCTCCCTGACCTGGAAATACGTATGCGTGCTTCATTAAAGTTTTATTTGAGGGGCGAAATTAAAGCCAATTGGCTCAAAGAACAAAGTTTTACTTATAAAGTGCATAACATAGCCTTGGGTTTACCTTTAGTTTATTATCTCGCTCAGTCTGCCTATAGCCACAAACAGGCAAATACATAGAAGGATAATATTATTGCGCACGTTCTTAGGTTCATGTAGCTGCCGGTGGCTTATTGCTGCCAACACCATTATCAGCCCTAAGCCCGCTGCAGCAACTGGTGTCAATATCGGGAAAATATGCAGCCTCCATGGAAATATTAACCCTATCGCGCCTGATATTTCACTTAAGCCTATGAACCTGACAATATGAATGGGCAGATCCACTACGCCTGTTTGCCTGGTGTCTATTAATCTTTGCCTTGAAAAGGTCGATTTTGCAAAGCCTACTACCAGGAAGGTAATGGCGAGTATTATTTGAGCAATCCAGAGTGCTGTATTCATTTTGCAATTTTTCTGCAAAGCTCATCAGCACTCGCTATTTATCCTTTGACATTTGTCAAAATATTAAATCTTCGCTCTTATTCTGCTTAGCGTTTCTTGCGTTATACCCAGGTATGAGGCTATCATGCCTAGTGGCACTCTGTTTATCAGGCTGGGCTGTTTTTGCATCAGGTTCCTGTATCGTTCCTGTGCAGTGGCAAAATGCAGCTCATCAAATCTGTGTTGCAATTGCACCAGCCCCATGCTCACCAACATCCTTCCCAGTCTTTCTATCTCGTGGTACCGCGCATATAACCGTTCAAGATCATTGTAAGAAACGGCGCAAATATGCGAAGGCTCCAGTAGCTCTACGTTGCGGACGTCCGGTTGTCGGGTTATGAAGCTTACTACTGACGCAGCAAAGCTGCCTTCGGCACTTATCCAGTCTGTTATATCCTTACCAGCCTTATAGTAAAATGTGCGCGTAAGCCCTTCTTCAATAAAATACACATAGTTACATACTGTTTCCGCCTTTATCAGTAAATGTCCTTTAGGCAAATTCAGCTCCTGTACTGCAGCGCTAAAAGCTTCTTTTGCTTCGCCGCTAAGCGTACTTATCTGTTTTATTGCTTCCAGGAACCCGGTCATTATTGCTCGCTTTTGTTTCTCAGTATATGTGTGGGAATAAAAAATATCGTTGGTATTAGCAGAAAAATAAAAGTTGATAAATATATACTGATAAAGCTCAGTGGTATGCTCAGTCCATATATCAGGGTAGATGTCCAGTTTAGTCTGTTTATCTTCTTCCGTTCTTCTTTATTTAGCTGCTCGCTGCACTTGTTTACTTCGCTCTGTAATGTGGAATAAAAGAATGCAGTTGTTGTCAGCACAATACCATAAAACAGGTGCGCATCTTTTGAAATGAAATTTTCACCCAATGCTTTGGTAGGCAAGGGAATTATCGACATCATAAATAGCAGTATGAAATTCAGCCAGGTAATGCGAATGCTTACTTTTTCTACAGGTACAAAAATATGGTGATGATTCAGCCACATAATTGCTACCACAACAAAGCTGAGCGCATAGATAGCTATATGCTGCAATACAGGTCCAAAGCTGCCATGTGTAAATGGATATGGAATTTTTATTTCCAGCACCATTAGCGTAAGGATAATGGCTATTACCCCGTCGCTTAACATTTGTAATCGTTCCTTTTTCATGCAATGTGCTTATTCAGTATCATTAAGATAAGCAACCCTGTTGTAAAATAGAAAGGTCTCCGATCAGGAAACCTTTACGTTATAATATTTGATTTTACGAATTTAAGCCAGTTCCTCTGTCAGCGGTCCGTTTCTCAGGGCCAGTTGTTCATTTATCTTTTCCAGTGCGCGTGTTTCTGTTTGCTTTTTTACCAGTTCACTCACTCTGTATATAAGTACCGCACATACTACTATCACAGTACATACCACATAGCCCAGCGTATCATAGTGTTGCAGTGGACTGGTCTTGCTTGGCTGGCTCACAATAAAGCCTGCACATACTGCCGCTATGCCACCGGCTATTTGCTGCAGCGATGAGTTAATACTCATAAAAGCGCCTCTGTCCCTCATTTCCGGCACACTGGTCATTAGGGTAGTTGCAGGTATCATTCGGCTCATAATACCCATGAACAGGATCATGTTGATCACAATGACTTCCCACAATGGTATTGCACTAAGATTAGTGTAAATAATGATCATAACTATTGCCAGCACAGACCCCGCAGAGAACAGGTAAAACTTATCTATTTTATCGCTTAGCTTGCCCACCAGCGGCATTATAACAACTGACGATATGCCTGTCCACATATAAACCATGGGCAATTGCGCAGCAGTTATTTTTATGTTGTTAATGAGAAATGCACTGCCAAACGGCATGAGCATAAAGCCGCCTATAGACATAAATGCCGTGGCAATAAATCCTATTCCGTATGTCTTGTTGCTCAATGTATGCCAAAGGTGTTGAAAAGCGTTCTTGTCCGATTGCAGTGCCAGGTGCTTATCTATTGGTCGCATCTTCATCACTATCACAATACCTACCAATACAGCTGATATGACGATCATCAGGAAGGTAGCATGCCAGCCCCAGATGTTAGAAATATAAATGCCCACAGGCAGGCCTAATATTTGGCTTGCAGCAAATGCCATTTGTACATAGCCCATTACCCGGCCTCTATGGTTAGGTGCAAATTCATCGGTTATTATAGCCATTGATATAGAGCCTATTACGCCGCCAAAAAAACCTGTTACAACACGCGCCAGCAGCAGCATGGTATAAGTGCCTGCCAGCGCACAGCAAAATGTTCCGGCTATAAAGCCGGTATAAAAGAACAATAACAGTTTTTTTCTGTCAAACTTGTCTGCAAAGCCCGCAGCCAGTATCCCCGATGCTCCTGCGCTGAAAGCGTAGGAAGAAACCACCAGCCCGAAGCGGGCCGGTGGTATACTTAGTGTTTTCATGAGTACATCTCCAAGGGGCGATAGTACCATAAAGTCCAGTATCACCGTAAATTGCAGGAATGCAATAATGGCAATGAGGAACTTTTGATAAGGACTAAAAGGGGCGTCTATATTAGGGTTTTGTTCTCGTATAGCTTCTTGCTTCATAGCGATTCAGGTTTTTATTGTTAACATTCCAGCTCTGCGCATTCATATCCCTGCATGTTTATTAG
>JBQCEX010000574.1:0-4566 GCA_051959855.1 Flavipsychrobacter sp.
GTAGGTTACATAGGCAATAAAGAAGCCTTCCCGATATTAATAAAGGGTCTAAAACGACTGGAATACCGTGGCTATGACAGCGCAGGCATTGCCCTGCTAAATGGCCACCTGAACGTATATAAGAAAGCAGGCAAGGTAAGTGAGCTGGAGAAATTTACAGATAGTAAACCTGTAACATCAACAATAGGCATAGGGCATACCCGCTGGGCTACCCATGGTGAACCGAACGATAAGAATGCACACCCGCATTTATCGCAATCAGGCAACCTGGCAATCATACATAATGGCATTATTGAGAACTATGCTGTTTTAAAAGAAGAGCTGCAGAAAAGAGGTTATATTTTTCATTCGGATACTGATACTGAAGTATTGGTGAACCTGATAGAAGAAATTAAAAAAACTGAAAAAACGACTATTGACGAAGCGGTACGTATAGCGCTAAATGAAGTAGTGGGTGCCTACGCCATAGTAGTGATTGATAAAAGTAACCCAAATGTGCTTGTAGCGGCACGTAAAGGCAGTCCATTGGTATTGGGTATAGGCGAAGATGAATTTTATATAGCATCTGATGCCTCGCCAATAGTAGAATATACCAAGAATGTAATATACCTGGACGACCAGGAGTATGCAGTAGTAAACAGAGACGGACATTATACTATTAAGACGCTGGGTAATATCGAAAAGTCTCATGCTATACAGAAGCTGGAAATGAGCCTGGAGAAGATAGAAAAGGGTGGATTTGAGCACTTCATGCTGAAAGAGATCTATGAACAGCCGAGTGTAATAGCAGATTCGCTACGCGGACGCATGAATGCACAGCAAGGATGGATAAAGCTGGGCGGACTGAGTGAATATATAAACCGTATAGATAAGGCTAAACGCTTTATTGTAACTGCGTGTGGTACGTCATGGCATTCAGGGCTGATTGGGGAATACCTTATCGAGGACCTGGCAAGAGTGCCTGTGGAAGTGGAATATGCATCTGAATTCCGCTACCGCAACCCGATAATAAACGAAACAGATGTAGTGATAGCAATATCACAATCAGGAGAAACAGCGGATACATTGGCGGCTATAGAGCTGGCAAAGGACAGACAAGCCCTGATATATGGTATATGTAATGTAATAGGCTCATCCATAGCACGCACATCACATGCGGGCTCATATACACATGCCGGGCCGGAAATAGGAGTTGCCTCTACTAAAGCATTTTCCACTCAGATATCCATACTTACTCTTATCGCATTGCAGATAGCGATGGAAAAGGGAACCGTATCTACATCTAAGATCCGCGAGATACTATATGAGCTGGAAAACATACCTAAAAAAATAGAAGAAACGCTGAAGCTGGATGATAAGATAAGAGAACTGGCAGCTATCTATAAAGACGCCAAGAACTTCCTGTACCTGGGCCGTGGCTATAACTTCCCTGTGGCACTGGAAGGTGCACTGAAGCTGAAAGAAATATCTTATATACATGCTGAAGGCTACCCTGCTGCTGAGATGAAGCACGGGCCTATTGCGCTGATAGACGAAGAAATGCCGGTAGTATTTCTGGCAACAAACCAGAGTGCTTATGAAAAGATAGTATCGAATGTGCAGGAAGTAAAGGCACGCAAAGGAAAGATCATTGCTGTTGTGAATAAGGGTGATAAGGTGATAAGCGCATTGGCTGACCACGTGATAGAAGTACCTGAAACAGAAGAAATACTTTCTCCTTTGGTTACAATAGTTCCATTACAATTATTGGCATATCATATAGCCATATTACGCGGCTGCAACGTGGACCAACCAAGAAACTTAGCAAAATCAGTAACAGTAGAATAAAAAGTATTAATCATTATCTTTAGCCCCTAAATTCAAAAAACAACAAAATTAATATGCCATATCTGTTCACCTCAGAGTCAGTATCAGAAGGACATCCGGATAAAGTAGCAGACCAAATTTCCGACGCATTAGTAGATAATTTTCTTGCATGGGACCCGCAGTCAAAGATTGCCTGTGAAACTTTGGTTACTACAGGACAGGTGGTACTGGCAGGTGAGGTAAAATCTAACACATACATAGACGTACAAACTATAGCTCGCGAAGTGATAGCTAAAATAGGCTATACTAAGAGTGAATACATGTTTGAAGCAAACTCATGCGGTGTGCTTTCTGCTATTCATGAGCAATCGGCCGATATAAACCAGGGTGTAGAAAGAAAGAAGAAAGAAGACCAGGGTGCCGGCGACCAGGGTATGATGTTTGGTTATGCAACAAATGAAACAGCCAACTATATGCCACTGGCATTGGACATGGCACACCTGCTGCTGCGTGAGCTTTCAGCTATTCGTCGCGAAGGAAAACAAATGAAATATCTGCGCCCGGATGCCAAGAGCCAGGTGACACTGGAATACAGTGATGACAACAAACCAGTGCGTATAGATACAATAGTTATCTCTACACAGCATGACGACTTTGGAGAAGAAAAGGCAATGGCAGATAAAATAACCAAAGATGTAAAGACCATACTGATACCTCGCGTTATCAAATCATATCCGCAGTATAAGCACTTGTTCAACGACAAGATCAAGTATCATGTAAACCCTACCGGCAAATTCGTGATTGGGGGGCCGCACGGTGATACCGGTCTTACAGGACGTAAGATCATTGTTGATACCTATGGCGGTAAGGGTGCTCATGGCGGTGGAGCTTTCTCCGGTAAAGATCCTAGCAAGGTAGACCGTTCTGCTGCCTATGCTACACGCCACATAGCAAAGAACCTGGTAGCTGCCGGTGTATGTGACGAAGTGCTGGTACAAGTATCATATGCAATAGGTGTAGCCAAACCAATGGGTGTATATGTAAATACATACGGCACTGCTAAAGTAAATATGCATGACGGACAGATAGCTAAATTAGTAGAAGAAGTGTTTGACATGCGCCCCTACTTTATAGAAGAACGCCTGAAGCTTCGCCAGCCTATGTACAGTGAGTGCGCTGCATATGGACATATGGGCCGCGAACCGCAAACCGTTACTAAGACATTCAGGTCTGCTGACGGCAAATCGAAGTCAATGAAGGTAGAATTATTTACATGGGAAAAACTGGACTACGTAGCTAAAGTGAAGAAAGCTTTCAAACTGAAATAAGATAAATCTTGCTAAAAGTAAATGGCCTGCTTGCAGCAGGCCATTTACTTTTTATGATATTCTACTGCTTAATTAATTTAATAGTTTGTGAAGTTGCCTCATCAGCATACCTGACGAAATAAATACCACTGGGCAAGCCATTGATATCAATTAATTGCTTGTCACCATTTAATTTAATCATTTTGATTGTCTTTCCATATACATCTGTAAGCATAGCTGCGCCTGACCTGCCGGAAGCTTTTTGAGAATTAACAACTATAACATTAGTGGCTGGGTTTGGATATATTGTTATCTGCGCCTGTCCGCTTTTAAGTGATTGAACGCCTAATGGCTGGGTTTGAAAATGATTGCCAACCCATTGACCAAATGTACCACCACAGCTATCCCGGATAAAAACAAAGTAAGTAGTATTAGGCGTTAAACCGGTAATAGTAGTACTTAAACCGCGAGCATAATGCCAGGATAGCGGATCAGTTGGCGGAACAGGCACCGTATCAACCGCATAATTAAAACTATACTCACAATTTTTAAAGACATTCCAATTTACATTTGCAGTTGTTTCTGAAGTTTCTGAAATATTCACTTTTGTGAGCGAATCGCAGGTAGTAGTAAAGGATTCGCTAAGCCAGTTAGACGTGCTGCCTGCACCACATACACTGCGAATATGAAAATAATATGTAGTGCCTGCAGCGAGCGGGAATAAAGTAAGTGAGGTACCAGTTGTGGTAATGCCTGCAATTGTCGGATCAGCACTTGAAGTATCCACTACCCATTCATAATGGTCTACACCGGCAGCCGCAACCCATTCAACGTTTTGGCTGTGGCAGGCGGGAAAATTTCTGCCAGGAGCAACTGCAGGGCATTGCGCAAAGGAAGAATGAGTAACAAGTAAAAAGAGCGTACAAAGGAAAAATAGTTTCATAGTATTAGTCATCTAATTCTTTAATATTTCAAAAGGTTTGGTTGGATGCTTCGTCAGCATAACGAACAAAATAAGTTGCGGGGACGAATATTCAATTGCGGGGACGATTCAGACATAGCCATGCATTTTAACATTCTGCCGAGCATATCCAATATCTGTACTTGAGCGGCAACAGGAATATTACCGTGATTTCTTATCACCAGGATATCTTTTACCGGATTAGGGCAAATATTGATCTGTGCAGGACAGCCGACACCTATAGTAGGATATGCCATTGAACATTGTGCGCTGCTGTAAAAAGATTGGAAAAACAATATTGTAAAAAGGCAAATGAAAGAGTACAGCTGTTTCACGATAAAGATTTTAGGTACTTAAATATACAAATTTATCTGTTCAATACATTAATATATTTGCGCACATAATCGTTTTCAAACTTTGCTTTGTATTGTTTAATAAAACGTGGATGTTCCAATGGGATAATTGTCTTAAAGAAGCGGTGTTCTTCATTCA
>JBQCEX010000575.1:0-9042 GCA_051959855.1 Flavipsychrobacter sp.
ATGTGCTAAGCCTGGTCGTGTGCTTGGTTTGCACTTTTTCAATCCGGCTCCGCTCATGGCATTGGTTGAGGTAATACCTGCCGTACAAACTGAAGCTGGCCTGGTGCCTGCTGCCAAAGCGCTGATGCAGCAATGGGGCAAAGTGCCGGTAATAGCAAAAGATACTCCTGGTTTTATAGTGGACCGTGTAGCTCGTCCATTCTATGGTGAAGCTATCCGTATATATGAAGAAGGCATTGCTGATATGGCCACTATCGATTGGGCTATGACAGAGATAGCTGGTTTCCGTATGGGCCCTTTCACATTGATGGATTATATAGGCCATGATGTGAATTATGTGGTTACCGAAACAGTATTCCAATCCTTCTTTTACGATCCGCGTTATAAACCTTCTTTCTCTCAAAAAAGGTTACTGGAGGCCGGCTGGTTAGGCCGCAAATCAGGTCGTGGTTTTTATAACTATGCTGCCAATGCAGTAATGCCCGAGCCAACTAAAGATACGGTGCTGGGCTACCGTATAGCAGAGCGCATACTAGTGATGCTGATAAATGAAGCCGCGGACGCGCTGCACCTGAACGTAGCAAGCGCCGAAGACCTGGAGCTGGCAATGACCAAAGGAGTAAACTATCCTAAAGGCTTGCTGCATTGGTGCGACGAGTGGACTGCCGACAAATGCCTGGCATTGCTGGACGCACTATATCATGAGTATCATGAAGATAGATACAGGGCAAGCGCGCTGCTGCGCAAAAAAGGAACAGAAAGAGAAAAGTTCTTTCCTGCTTAGTAATAGCATTAATAAATATGTAAGGGTAAAGTGTTATATTTAAGAACACTTTACCCTTTTTTATGAGATTACACCTTATTATTCTGTTACTGCTCCCATCGGCAACCTCCTTTGCGCAGTATAGTCTTAGCGCGCAGCTTGGTATTGGCTGGTCCGTTCCCGGCGATAAAGGGTTCGGTATAACAGGGCCGACATTAAGCAGTGTCACTACAGGTACTATAAGTACTGCCGCTATAGGTACTATTGGTATAATGGCTTTAAAACGTATTACCCCGAGTACGGACATTGGTGCAGCTATATATTACCAACATTATGTTTTCTCATACCAGGAAAACGAAATCGTTACCGCGTCTCCAAATATGACTATAAACTATAATAGTTCTTACCTTTTTGTAGCGCCCGCTATTGAGTTTTGGGGTCGCAATATTGTGAGCTTTGGCTTGCAACCCTCTGCTGGTATATTGCTGCATGGTAGGGAGAGCACAGTGACGGATTCGGCAGTAACTAGCACAAGTACAAATGTTGCTCGCCTCGTGTTCCAGTTAAATACCGTTTTGCGGGAGCATATACGGGTGGGAAAAGGATGGCAGATAACTATTTCAGAAAATTTTGGTTACATGTTCGGAAGGCTTACCAGTTCCGAAGGGTATTCTAATACGCCCCTATGTCCTGTATTTATTTCACTTCAGATAGGTGTATTGCGTCATAATAAATTATAGCATCATGCGCTGCATTTTATACACATTCTTGTTTTGCACTTTCTTTTTTCCTGCCACAGCCCAGTATAGTCTTACTGCCAGTATAGGAGTTGGTACTGCAGACGCCGGCTCCAATAGATTTAGTTTTAATAGTATTGATTATACTAATTATAGATCGCTAACCGGCAGTGTCACTTTTATGCAATATGTATCGCGCAGCGTAGAGATTGGCGGAACATTATCTTATCAGCAGTACATTATAAAAACGATAGGTGGTGGGGGTACAAATTTTCTTAACAGTGGCGACAGGGTAGAACTTGATGAAAATGACGCTTATCTTTTCCTTGGGCCAGTCCTCGATATTCGCATTTTCAGATTTCTTTATCTTGATTTCGGTCCTTCGGTAGGTGTATTGTTGAAAAGTAATGAGCTGTATGGTATCGACGGCCCGCCATATAGGCTCACAGGCACTGATAACGGGGTTGAAACCGTCTTGTTTCAGCTTGGACTTACATTGAAGCAGCCCATACGTGTAGCAAAACACTGGAAAATAGTTCTGAGCGAAAGCTATAGCTTCATGCCGGGTGAATTAAGCTCCACTGAAACTTATGGAAACGCAAATATCCGCGCAAATTTCGCATTGCTGCAAATAGGTGTCATGCGCAGCTACCCTAAAAAGAAGAAGACAACTGATCAATAATTACTTTATCCTGTCCTTGCAGTTCATCAGGCTGGTATCATTTACTACGCTGTCTATATGCTCCATCAGGTCATTTACGTTCGAGTATTTTTTCATCAGTTTTTGCAACATACAGTCGCAATACACCTTTGCTTTCTCCGGCGAGCCTGCCCAGTTGTTGGCATCCTGCAGGCAGGTTTGCGTATACGCGTCTCTGTCTTCCTGTGGCCAGGTATTGCAGGCAGCTATGGTACAGCATATTAATATTGGAAGCATGTATTTTTTCATACCGAATGTTTTTACATGATGGCAGCTAATATTACCTTGCACATAGCTGCATCTTAAAGCTAAGATAATATTATGTACAAAATAGCAATTCTTTACGGTGCTGTGCGCAAAGGTCGCCAAAGCCTGCGTGCGGCAAAGGCAGTACAAAAAGCACTGATGAACACAGACAAGGCAGAGGTGACGCTGATAGATATAAAAGACCACAACCTGCAGGTAATGGAAGAACGCCTGAAAGACATGCAGGAGCCATTGGCATCATTGCTCGCTATTAGTAAAATATTATCAGAGGCAGATGGAATTGTATTCGTATCACCTGAATACAATAACAGTTACAGCGGCGCCCTGAAGAATACGGTTGACTACTTCACCAGGGAATGGCATCACAAGCCTATCGGTGTAGTAGCAGCTTCAGATGGCTACGAAGGAGGCATTAATGCATCCAATCATATGCAGCTGCTGATACTGGCCATAGATGCTTACGCAATGCCATACAAACTGCTGTTTCCCTACGTACAAAATGTGCTCGATGAAGAAGGTAATCCACTCGATGAACGCTCTGAGCGCCATCTTAAAACTTTTGCAAAAGAAATGATATGGTTTACGGGTGCTATCACGGAGCATAAGAAAGTAGCTGTATAGATGCAAATTAGATACTTTTAAAAGATTAAATTTGCATTATGCATGGTCAGGTAACAAATAAAGCAATATTGCTTAGGGAACTTAACAATCACAACAAGGAAATAAAAGCCTTTGGTGTTAAGTCGCTTGGCTTGTTTGGCTCCTTTGTAAGGGATAATGCAAACACCGATAGCGATATTGATCTGTTAGTAGATTTCATGCCTGGTGCGAAGAATTTTGACAATTTTATTGGTCTTTCTTTTTACCTGGAAGAACTTTTGGGCAGGAAGGTAGAGTTGCTTACACCCCAGTCATTGCCTAAGTATATCGGTCCTCACATCTTAAAGCAAGTTGAAAATGTTTTTGCCTGATCGTGAACTACTTCGACATATAAAGGATGAAGCAGGCTTTGTATTAGAGGCAACATCAGGTAAAGATATTGACGGTATGATAAACGATCAGGTTTTGTGTCGTGCCGTAGTGAGAAGCCTCGAAATTATCGGTGAAGCATCTAAGAAGCTGAGCACATCGTTCAGGGTCGAGCACCCTGAAGTTGAATGGAGAAAAATGGCAGGAACAAGAGATAGGTTAATTCACGACTATTTTGAAGTTGACTATGAAATTGTTTGGGATATTATAAAGAACAAATTGCCATTTCTTCAGGAATATATAAATAATATATTGAAGGCCAATCAGCAAGGAAACTAATCGAATCAACCGCTGCTTTTACCTTGGTTTATTCCAAATACTTGTACGCCATCTTACTACAACACCCTCTTTTTCCCTAACTTTGCAGCCGCATGAATTTGCAGGTGTTGCTGGATTTGTATCAGAATGATATCCGCTTAAAACAGTTAGCGGCCGGCGTCTCATTGCCCGATCCTAAAATTCGTGTCTATCTCGATAATCTTCGTGGCTCCGCTGTCAACTTTGTAGCTACAGCCATCTGGCAGATGAGCGATGTGAATCATGTGTTCATACTGAATGACAACGAAGAAGCAGCCTACTTCCATAACGACCTCGAGCATCTTACCAAAGCACTGGATATTTGCTATTTCCCTGATTCGTTTAAGCGTACAGGCAATTTCTCTGAGCTCAACAGCAGCCATATCATGCTGCGCACCGAAGCGCTCACTAAATTCAGCGGCGAGCAAGTGCATAAGAAAGTATTAGTTACTTATCCTGAAGCACTGTTTGAAAAGGTAGTAAACCCGAAGACGCTCACCCGCAACATGATCAGCATAAAGGTGAGCGAAAACCTGAAGGTGGAGCCCTTGCTGGAAAAACTGGTAGGCCTTGGCTTTAAGCGCGAGGATTTTGTGTATGAGCCCGGGCAGTTTGCTATGCGCGGCGGTATATTGGATATCTATTCTTTCGGCAACGAACATCCCTATCGTATAGAGCTGTTTGGCAACGAAGTAGATAGCATCCGCATTTTCAATCCGGAAACCCAGCTATCAGAGCGTAAGCTGCTGCACGTGTCTATCCTGCCCAACATAGAAACTAAATTCGAAGCCCAGGAAAAAATATCCCTGCTCGATTACCTTCCTCAAAATACGGTAGTATGGGCAAAGGACCTCGAGTTCACTATTGGCCGACTAGCCAAAATGGAAGCCGAGCTGCCGGAAAAGCTGACAGTAGGGCAGGTAGCAGTAGATCATGATGAAGATGTAATAAAAGAACTTACAGCAGCAGATTTTGAAACCGCTGATAGCTGGAAAGAGCAGGCCGTAAAACGCCACCTGGTAGAATGGTACAATCATTCCCTGCAGCGCATAACAGGCGATGAAATAACAGCTACCCTGCAGTTTGCTACAGAAGAACAGCCGGTCTTCAATCGCCAGTTCAACCTGCTGATAGGCGACTTGCAAAAGCACGGCGCTAAGAAATATGAACCCTTCATCTTCGCAGAGAATGCAAAGCAGCTCGAACGCCTGCGCAGCATATTCGAGGACCTGAAGGCCGAGATCAGCTTTGTTCCTATCCCTACCGCTATCAGCAAGGGCTTCATAGATCACGATAAAAAGATACTCTGCTATACCGATCACCAGATATTCCAGCGCTATCATAAGTATAAAGTAAAGCAAGCTTACACCCGTGGCAAGGCCATAACATTGCGTGCCCTGCGCGAACTGCAGCCTGGGGATTTTGTTACCCATATAGACCACGGTGTGGGTGTATATAGTGGCTTGCAGAAAATTGAAGTGAATGGTGCTATGCAGGAAGCCATACGTATCCTGTATCGTGATAATGACGTGCTGTATGTGAATATCAACTCGCTGCACAAGATTAGCAAATACACGGGAAAGGAAGGCACCACGCCACGTGTCAATAAGCTGGGCAGCGATGCATGGGAAAAGCTGAAGAACAAGACCAAGAAGCATGTAAAGGATATAGCAGCAGACCTTATTCGCCTCTATGCAAAGCGCAAGGCATCAGAAGGTTTCCCGCATTCACCCGATAGCTATTTACAAACAGAGCTGGAAGCGTCCTTCTTTTACGAAGATACCCCAGACCAGTCCAAAGCCACTGATGATGTGAAGCGCGACATGGAAGCCCCATCACCTATGGATAGGCTGGTATGCGGCGATGTGGGCTTTGGTAAAACAGAAATAGCCGTTCGCGCTGCCTTCAAAACAGTGGGCGATAGTAAGCAGGCTGCCATACTGGTGCCTACTACCATACTTGCCTATCAGCATTACCAAACTTTTAAAGAACGCCTGAAAGATTTCCCTTGCACGGTCGACTATGTCAACCGCTTCAAATCATCAAAAGAGAAGAAAGAAACACTGAAGCGCCTGGAGGAAGGGAAAATAGATATAATAGTAGGCACGCATGCCATTCTGGGTAAAGATGTGAAATTCAAAGATCTTGGTCTGCTAATCATAGATGAGGAACAGAAATTTGGCGTGGCTGCAAAGGAAAAGCTGCGCGAACTAAAAGCGAATGTTGATACGCTGACGCTCACGGCTACGCCTATCCCGCGCACACTGCAGTTCTCCCTCATGAATGCCCGTGACCTTAGCATCATCAATACCCCGCCGCCCAATCGCCAGCCGGTGAATACAGAAGTGGTGATATTTGATGAGTACACCATCCGCGATGCTATTTACTATGAGGTGGAACGTGGAGGCCAGGTATATTTCATACACAACAGGGTACAAAGTCTGCCGGAAATGGTCACTTTGTTGCGCACACTTTGCCCCGATCTGGAAATAGGTATGGCGCATGGACAAATGGAAGGTCACCAGTTGGAAGAGGCCCTCTTTAAGTTCATCGCCAAAGAGTATGATGTGCTCTGCTGTACCAATATAGTAGAGAGTGGTGTGGATATTGCCAATGCCAACACCATCATTATTAATAATGCTCATCAGTTCGGCCTCAGTGATTTACACCAGTTGCGCGGTCGTGTAGGGCGTAGTAACAAAAAGGCATTCTGTTATCTCATAGCCCCGCCTATGAGCACTCTTGCCAATGACAGCCGCAAACGCCTGCAAACATTGGAGCAGTTCAACGAACTGGGCAGTGGCTTCCAGATAGCCATGCGCGACCTGGATATTCGCGGTGCCGGTAACCTGCTGGGTGGCGAGCAGAGTGGTTTCATAGCAGAGATAGGTTTCGAAATGTATCAGAAGATACTTGGCGAGGCCATGCGCGAACTGAAGACTACTGACTTCAAAGAGGTATTTGCTGCAGAGCTGGAACGCAAAAAAGATTTCGTTAGTGATTGCACGATAGATACAGACCTCGAAATTCTCATACCGGATACCTATGTAGAAAATATTGGCGAACGTCTTTCACTCTACACTCAGTTGGACAATATAGATAGCGACCTGGAAATGGAAGCCTTCGCCAATGACTTGAAGGATCGCTTTGGCCCTATACCACCACAGGTGGAAGATTTGTTTACCACGCTTCGCTGCCGTCGCCTTGCTTGTGAGCTGGGCTTTGAAAAGCTCATCCTCAAGAACGAGCAGATGCGCCTCTATTTCGTCAGCAACCCCGATTCCCCATATTTCGAATCAGATACATTCAACCATATCCTTGCCTATATCCAGACACGCGCCAACAATGCACGTCTCAAACAGGTCGGCAAGAACTTCATGCTGGTAGTTACCAACATTAAAGGCATGAACGATGTACACTGGTTCCTCGAGGGTATTACTAAATCATTGCCTGCCCCCACCAAATAATTTTTTCAAATTACCCTTATTCCTTGCTCCCGCACTACCTACAAGAGCAAAAAATACTTAGATTTGAGTCTATATTTAAAAAAATAGCTTAAGTATGAAGTCTCTTTTACTTGCCACTATCGCACTACTCACAGCAGGCAGCCTACAGGCGCAGATGTTCGAAGCAACTATCGGCGGTGGTATATCTACCGTTGGTAAGCCCAAGGGATTGCCCGGCGTTTACCAGGGCAGTAAAAGTGTTATAAGCCCTTCTGTTACAGCCCAGTTCAATTATAATGTCAATGACTATTGGCAAATTGGCGGCGCTATCAATGGAGAGGAAATGATGAGAAAAGGCGACTGGACCAACACTTCGCCATTTGGGCAGCCGGGCGTAAACAAGAATGTCAATTTCGTGATCGCAGATCCCGCTATTAGTTTCAATGTACGTGTAAACAGGATGATCCCATTCTATTCATCGTACATCCCTGACCTGGTACAGTCTGCTATATACTTCGGTGTTTCTGCCGGTGCTATCTTCACTGCTAACGATGGCAGAACAATGCTTTCATCAGATTCTTACGTTAAGCAATACGACCTGGAAAACGGTAAAGGTTATACTATCGGCATCCACGGTGGCTATACTTACTATTACAAGCGCCACCTCGCTGTTTTTGGTGAGCTGGAGCCAATGTTTGCTCAGGTGTACACCAGCGACGCACGCGATGCACATGCCCTGGAGCAATATCACATGATATTTTTCCACGCTAATATTGGCGTACGTTACCGCTGGGGCTACTAATCAGAAAAAAGATCCGCTCTTAAAATATGAAAGGCACACTATGAAAGGTGTGCCTTATCTTTTTTATATTTTATAATGCGTTCCAGCGCTTCGGCAAGATTGTCCTCGGTGTCGGCCAGTATATTTTGGTCTTTGGAGAACACAAATAACAGGTTGATCTGCGGATAATTCTTCGGCAGATTGTATTCACTGAAGTAAGTGCTGTATTCTTTCTCTGTGTCGAATGGTTCTTCTGCCAATACTTGCACATGGTGCTGTTCTATTGCGGCCGTTGCATGAGAATGTTCAACATCGGGGAATAGAATGCAGATCGCATATCTATTTAGGTTCATAAGGTTATTTTTTGGGTAATAATATCAGTACAAAGATGATATAAAATATTATATTTCACATAATATTTTCTCATTTTATATTTTTTGACTTATAAAGTGTTCATTAGTTTATTCTTATTAAAAAACTTCAGCAGGGTATGATTTTTTAATGTCATTCTAATTATTCCGACAGTGTATGGTCAGGACTAGTGAGTTTTGACGGAATACAATGCTAAATTTTAGTGTGTGTGTAAAGCTGCCCTTTTCAGGACAGATTTTTTATTATAGCATAAATCCCTCCGGGAAGGAGGGATCTATTAGTTTACCATTATTGCGACGAAAAAAATCCTAAAGTTGAGTAGCGGTATATACTACGCTGGTTGTATAAGTACCTGCAGGGTATGCAAAACCAGGAGTAGCCTGGTACTGTACAGAGAATGTCTGGTTGCCACCATAGGTAGCATTGCTGATCAGGCTCTGTGCTGTGCTGGTAAGGGTTGAATATGCTGACGAGCTGAATGGTGTAGCTATTGTACCACCTGTTCCGTTAGCTGTTACTTCTATACCCAGTACACCATTTACCGGCATGCTTGGAGCAGGCGTGGTAGAACCTGTATAAGTGAAGTTAGCTGCGTTTGTATTTACAGTTACGGTAAAGTTCTTGTTTGACTGCACTTTCAGTTGCTGAGC
>JBQCEX010000576.1:0-6206 GCA_051959855.1 Flavipsychrobacter sp.
AAATGCTTCGCTGCAAGCGGGTCAATTTTATGACCTGCGGGTGAATACACTGGAAGATCAATCATTCAGTGTAATGCAGAATCCTGAAGAAATGCATGGTTCGCTACATAGGACTGTAAAACAACTGTGGCAAAATGATGAATATAAAGCATTATTTAATTCGGCCTTCCCGAGACCAAACAGAACGGGAATAGATACGGAAGAAGTGATGAATGCGATAGGTTCGTATATCAGGAGCTTAACAGCTTTAAAAAGCAGATTTGATGCTTATATGCGAGGAGACAAAACTGCTATGAACCAAACAGAATTAAAAGGCTTTAACTTATTTATGGGAAAAGCGAAATGCGGCACTTGTCATTACATGCCTCTCTTTAATGGCACATTGCCACCCGGGTACATGCGTATGGAAACCGAAGTGATAGGCGTGCCCGCTAGTGCCAACTCCCATGTTTTGGATACCGATATGGGGCGGTATAATATAGTAAAGGTAGCATCGCTGAAACATGCGTTTAAGATACCGACGCTGCGAAATGCTGCACGTACGGCGCCGTATATGCATAATGGAGCATTTGCTACATTAGAAGAGGTATTAGACTTTTATAACAAGGGCGGCGGTGCAGGCCTTGGTATGCACATTGAAAATCAGACTTTGCCTTTCGATAAGTTGAACCTGACAGAAAAAGAGTGCAATGAGATAATCGCTTTTATAAAGACCCTGGACAGCCAGTAGAACTAACCGGCACTCTCAAGTATAACATCAACCTTAATATCTTGTGTGTTGAAGCGTTGCGCCTGAATGCGATCGTATTCCTTTATATAGTCAGGATGCTCTGTTTTCATTAGCCTGTCCCAAACACGGAAGTAAAGACCATAGTTTCCTTTAAACTTGCTATGGTGCATATTGTGATGCACAGATGTGTTTAATATTTGAAACCAAAAAGAATTTCGGAAACCTTTTGGCATTATCTCATAACCAAGATGACCGTACACATTGATAACAAACCCTGCTATAATAAATAGCAGTAGACTAACAAGATGCATGGGCAATATGACAGCCACCACTATCAGAATGCCACCTTCAATAACAGACTCCAGGAAATGGAAAGAATAGGAAGCCCAGGGAGAAGGATTGACAGACTTGTGATGCACTAAATGGGCGTGGCGAAAAATGAGCTTGTTATGCAACAAGCGATGCATCCAATAGAAGTAGATATCATGAATGACCAATGCAAGTATGACACTTACAGGAACCCACCACAATGGATAGGCATCTATATGCCTGTAAAGCAAAGTATAATTAACCAATGGCGTAAACAACAATACGGCACCAATGGTTGCAAATACAATTGTCGCCAGTATGGAATAGCTAATTTCCCGTAGGAAATCCTGTCTCTGTGCCTGGCGTTTTTGAATTTTATTTCCGCTAAACCGGGAAAAGAAAAGCTTATAGAAAATAAAAAAGAAGGCGCCTGCGATAATAAAATATCTGAAAACGGTAATAACAAAGGTCTGTATGAAATGAGTTGCTAATTGTTGCATGGAGAAATTATTAGCGAATACGAATTTACGGAATAAGCCAATGCATTACATTTAGCTATTCAATATGGCTTGATTTTAATATTATTGTAATAAGCAACCGATCTGTTATGAAGATAGCAACCTATAATGTAAATGGTGTAAATGGGCGACTACCCGTATTGCTGCGCTGGCTGGAAGAAACAAAACCAGATGTAGCCTGCCTGCAGGAGTTAAAGGCCCCACAGGAGAAATTTCCGCTACAGGCAATACAGGATGCAGGGTATGAAGCTATATGGCATGGGCAAAAGAGCTGGAACGGCGTAGCCATACTCTCAAGGATCGGTACAATAAACGAACACAGGCGAGCGCTGCCCGGCGACCCGGAAGATATGCACAGCAGGTATATAGAAGCTGAAGTGAATGGCATACTAATAGGTTGCCTGTACCTACCAAATGGGAACCCGGCACCCGGACCAAAGTTTGACTATAAATTAAACTGGTTTCAACGCCTGGCTAACCATGCTGCCGAGCTCATAAAGATGGATATGCCTGTGGTATTGACAGGCGACTATAACGTAATGCCTACCGAACTGGATGTATATAAACCGGAACGCTGGGTAAATGATGCACTCTTCAGGCCTGAGACCCGTGCAGCTTTCCAGGGTTTAATGTCGCAGGGTTGGACTGATGCTTTGAGAAAACTGCATCCCGACGAAAAGATATATACCTTCTGGGACTACTTCAGGAATGCTTATGAACGTGATGCCGGATTGCGCATCGATCATTTTTTGCTTAATAATCAAATTGACAAACGGCTTTTAGCTGCAGGCGTAGACAGGCATGTGCGTGGCTGGGAAAAGTCAAGCGACCATGCACCTGTATGGATAGAAATTAAGTAGTTGGTTACCGGCTTTCTTATATCTTCTTTAGCTTTAGCCTGAGACTATTAGATACTACACTTACAGAGCTAAGTGCCATAGCCAGTCCTGCGATCATGGGATTTAACAGGAAGCCATTGATAGGATAAAGAATACCGGCGGCTATTGGTATACCTATCACGTTGTATATAAATGCCCAAAACAAATTCTGCCTGATGGTTGCTACAGTATATTTGGAAAGCCTGATAGCCTGTGGAATACGGCTAAGGTCAGAAGATATGATGGTCATCTTGGCTACATCCATCGCTATATCGCTGCCTTTGCCCATAGCTATGCTTACATCAGCCAGGGCAAGTGCGTTACTATCATTTATTCCATCGCCTACCATTGCTACCACTTTGCCCTGCTGCTGTAGCTCTTTAATAAAGCCAGCCTTATCTGCAGGCAGTACACTTGCTTTATAGTGAGCTATCCCCACTTCATTTGCTATCGCTTGGGCTGTAGCTTCATTATCTCCTGTAAGCATGTACACATCAATACCTGCATTCTTCAATTCAGCAACTGCAATCTTTGATGTTTCTTTAATTGTATCAGCAATTGCAAGTGCAGCGAGCGCCTCCTGTTCGTTTGAAAAATAGATGACCGTTTTAGCCTGAACCAGCCAACCCACAGCACGTTGAACAAGCTCTTCACTAACTGCAATATTATTGCTAGTCAACAATTTTTCAGAACCGACGTAATAGGTAATACCATTTACTACACCTCTTGCGCCTAAGCCTGTGATACTTTCAAAATGGTCAACAGATAATGTTTCTTTTTGTGCCAGGCATTTAACTATCGCTTCAGCCAGTGGATGTTCGGATTGCTTTTCAATAGATGATAAAATAAGTTCAGCATCCTTACTTTTGTTTTGCCAGAAGATATCAGTTACCGCCGGCTTACCTTCTGTAATGGTGCCTGTCTTATCCAATACCACAGTATTTACTTTTTTAGCCAGCTCCAGGCTTTCAGCATCCTTTATCAATATGCCATTTTCGGCGCCTTTGCCAATACCTACCATTATTGCCGTAGGTGTCGCCAACCCCATAGCACAAGGGCAGGCAATAACCAGCACAGTGACCATAGCTAACAGCCCCTGCGTAAAACCGTTTGCACCACCCAATAGTATCCACGCAACAAGTGTAATGATCGATATGCCTATAACTACAGGCACGAAGATGCCCGCCACTTTATCTACCAGCTTCTGCACAGGTGCTTTACTACCTTGAGCTTCCTGCACCATTTTTATGATCTGTGCCAGGATAGTGTCGCCGCCTACCTTTTCAGCCTGAAATTGAAAGCTGCCCTTTTGATTGATCGTTCCTGCAAACACCTGGTCTCCGGCAGCCTTACCAACCGGCACAGGCTCACCACTTATCATACTTTCATCTACAAATGAGTTACCATTCACAACCCTTCCATCCACAGCTATCTTTTCACCGGGCTTTACCAGCAATATATTTCCCAGCTGCACACTGCTGATGGGCATTTCCATTTGGTGGCCGCCCTCATGCACAATGGTTACTGTTTTAGGTTGCAATCCCATCAGTTTTTTGATTGCAGAAGAGGTATTCCCTTTGGCTTTTTCCTCCAGTAACTTACCTAACAGAATGAATGCGATAACAACAGCCGCAGCCTCAAAATATACATGAGCAGACAGCCCTCTGCTACGCCAATAACCCGGAAATAAAGTGTTAAATACGCTAAACAGATAGGCTACACCAGTGCTAAGCGCTACCAGGGTATCCATATTGGCAGACCTATGCTTTGCCTGTTTCCATGCGTTGACAAAAAAGTGTTGTCCGAATATCGTAACCACAGGAGTAGCTAATACCCACATAATGTAATTGGCATACGGCATATCCATAAAGAACATACCTATTATTACCAATGGAATAGAAAAGGCAACAGCTAAAATGGTTTTGCGTTTCAGGCCCCTAAAGTTTTTTGCATGTATCTCTTCCAGGGTTTCCTTTGCATCATCACTTTCATCAATCATTAAATCGTATCCCACAGACTGTACTGCTGTCCGCAATTTTTGAACATCTGTTACTGATGGTATGAATTCAACATTAGTGCTCGCATTGGCATAGTTAACACCGGCAGCTACCACGCCCGGTTGCGCCTTCAGCATACTCTCTACGCTTACCGCGCAAGCAGCACAGGACATATTCAGAACAGGAAATTTTTTCTTTACTGTGGGCACATCGTAGCCCAGCCCCCTTATTGTATGAATAGCTTCAGATAAAGCAGTCTCGGGGCTGTTCGTTTGTATAACAGCGCGTTTATTATTTAATTCGACCTTATGGCTGCTTAGCTCCTTTATTTTATCCAGGCCCTTATCTATTATCAAGGCACAATGCTCGCTATCTACTCCTTCCAGTGGTATATATATGTTGCTTTCATCTTTTGCCATATCAGTTATATTTTGACAAAACAAAGTTCCTACAGATATACCATATATCTGTTACATAATTGTTGGGAAATGTTACAGTATTTATACCTTATACAGGGGCTTGCGTTTCTCACGCAAGGTTTTGAAATGAGAAGGCGTGAAGCCGGTCACCTGTTTAAACTGGGTGCTGAGGTGTGCTACACTGCTATAGCCCAGGTAATCTGCAATTTGCGAAATAGAAAGTTCATCATACACCAGCAGCTCTTTAGCTTTTTCTATCTTCTGGGTTATGAAATACTTTTCGATGGTCACCCCCTCAACCTCGGAAAACAGCGTACTCAGGTAATTATAATCATAATGAAGCTCACGGCTTAAATAATCAGACAGGTTTAATTTACGTTCCGGGGCTTCTTTTTGTACTAATTGTATGATCAGGCTCTTTATCTTCTCTATCATCCTGCTGCGCTTGTCATCTATTATTTCAAAGCCTACTTTTTCCAGAGCCTGCTGTAGGTCATTCTTTTTGCTTTCCGTAATATCTTCTGCCAGCTCCACCTGCCCTAGCTCAATAGACGTAGCAGAAAGGTTCAACTTATCCAATTCGGACTTAACGACCATTATACAACGATCACACACCATATTTTTTATGTAAATCCTCATGCGAAGTATTGAAGCTTCGCAAAATTACGATATTAATATTGCACGGGGCAGTTTACAAGGTACATGGCATTGGCACCTATCTCCTTATCATAGTAGTTGTCAACCAGGTGCGTAATATGCAGTGGCGGTATTTTTGATTGGCTGAAAACACTCATCGCAACTCATCTAAATAGGGATTTACGGTGTTGACAATCTTTTGTCTTCCCATTCAATAACTAGTTTTCTTTTTACAAATAGCCATTGATTATTTTGACGGGTATAAGTATCATAATAGCGAATAGCTTCGGTTAGTAATACTCTTTTTCCATCTTCAAAAAAGATATGATGGGCAAGACATTGGACAATCCCGGTTGTATCATCTCCGAATTTGATCGAGTTCTGTCCGTTAAGATGAAACGTCATATTGTATTTTTCCAAGCCCTTGAACGCTTTTTCTAATTCTTCGCGCCCTTTCAATACGAAAATAGGCTTACTTGTATCGGGCTCTGACCGATAAATTTCCATCGTACCATTTTCAACAAAAAGAGCCGCCTGCCGTTGAGCTTTAGTCCTGTCCGCGTAATAGGCAAAACTGTCAATTAACTCGCGTATAGCAATATCATTTGGGAATTCATTTGAATTTCGTTGCCTTATGGAACCCATAACGGGCTGAGATTTTACAGAAAAAGTCTGTGTTATAAATAACAGAGTGATTGTTATATATTTCATATAGTGGA
>JBQCEX010000577.1:0-12559 GCA_051959855.1 Flavipsychrobacter sp.
ATTATACTATCACTAATTGTACTTTCGCTGATTACTCATCTACTTATGTAAAGCACGACCAAAATAGCACAGCTGCTATTCTAAACTATTTTGATACGAGTCAAACAGGGTATATAAGTGGCCCCATGAATGCAGTTATAACCAACTGTATTTTTTGGGGTAGTCTTGATAGTGAAGTGTTCTGCAATGCAAAAGATGTAGCTGCCGTGCCATACAATGTAAAATTTAATAACTGTATCATAAAAGGCAGTCAAAAAACAATACAAGGGCTCACAACTACATCCGCTTGCTTGTTTAATCAGGATCCGTTATTTGTAAATACCGATAAATGGGATTTTCATGTATCGGCAGGGTCACCTGCAAAAGGGGGCGGAGTTTCAACCAGTCTGTTGGATGACCTGGACTGGAAACCAAGAAGCGCCCATAATGACATAGGTTGTTACATTGTGCCTTAAGGTTCCACTTTTGCTGCCATCATTTTGCGTGCAAAGTGTATGCGGCTTTTCACTGTACCAAGTGGTTCTTCTAACATATCAGCTATTTCCTGATATTTATATCCGGTAAAATGTAGCTCAAAGGAAGTGCGAAGCGCCTGGGGCAATTGTTCCATTGCATTTTTTATTTCAGATACACGCAGATTACTTATTCCGTTGTTGTATGTGGCAGCTTTATTGCCATAGTTCAGTATTTCTGTATCATCTGCCTTTACAAACTTTTTGCTTCTGCGGTAATTATTAATAAAAATGTTGCGCATGATGGTATAAAGCCATGCTTTAAGATTGGTGCCCAACTGGTATTTTTCCCTATTTATCAGTGCCCGCATCATTGTTTCCTGAAACAGATCTTTTGCGTCTTCCTGATTATTGGTGAGGGATATAGCATATGGTTTTAAAAAGTCGCTATGTGTGGAGATAACTTCATTAAAATCTGTAGCAGTCATTTGTTTATGTTTTGTATTGACAAACTTAAACAAAACTATGCCCCATAATAATCATTTTTGTTTATAGTTTCATATGCTATCTTTAAACAAAAAATTATTTAGATTGTTTTAAAGAGTTCCTTTGCTTCCGCCAGGTTGTATAGAAATTTCACATTAGGGAACTGGTTGGTTTTCAACGATTTAATCATGTTTCCAGATGTTATTATCTGCGCGTCTGGAAAGGTGATACAGAGTTTTTGCAAATACTTCTTACCATCAAAATCTTCAGCTACAGATGTAAGATGTGTATACAGATAGTCAGGTTTTTTTGCTTGATAAACAAACTCGACTTCTTTAATAGGTGAGTTAGGGCCCAGGTAGATGGGATCTTTGCCATATTTTAAAAGAATATAATAGGCATATAGCAAGCTTATATCATGAATTTCTCCTTCAGGTAGAAATAATAATACAGATGTTTTTTGTCCTTGCGGTTTAGGAGGAAGGTTTTCTATTGCTAAGGCTAACTTTCTATAGATAACGTTGCTAATAAGGTGTTCCTGAGCCGGGAATATGCGATCAGTAAGCCACATAAGGCCGATTTTCTCCAGGAATTCGAATATAAGAGATTCAACAGTGAGTTCCAGCCCATTCTTCTTAAGATACATGCTCATAAGCTCCTCAAAATGGTCCATATCCATAGATAGGGTACATTCCAGTAGTTCATTGACCAATAAGTGAAGCTTAAAGTCTTCATCGCTTATTTTATCAATAAGTTGGTTCATGCTATGTTCATCCATTTTGTGGATGCTGGAGATCTTATACCCAAACTTATTGAGTAATGCTATCCTCAATGCCAGTTTTAAATCCAGTGCATCGTAATAGCGGATATTTGTAGGCGTACGTTTAGGTTGCAGTATGCCATAGCGTTGCTCCCATATACGAATGGTATGCGCCTTAACCCCTGTAAGGTTTTCTATGTCCTTAATACTGAAACGGTTCATTTCTTTTATTATGTTCTCAAACATGCTACTGTAACACTTTTACGGATTAAAATGTTGGGTAGCATTATTGCTAAAAACCTGTTCAACTACACGGAATCTATAATCAAATATATCCTGTAATTGTCTTTTAATGAATAAAGAATGTGCCAGCCTGCCCGCAAAATGAAGCGGTAATGCGTAATGAACAATATCCGTCATTAATACTCCGTCTTTCTGCATGCTAAAATGGTGCTGATGATGCCAGAACTTATACGGTCCGAATCGTTGTTCGTCGACAAATAGCTGCAGCTCTTTAACATGCGTTATTTCAGTCATCCAGAATAACGGGATACCGAACAGAGGTGATACCTTGTATGTAATGATTTGCCCTGCATAGGTGCCGTTAGGCAACTTGCCGGAGGTAACCTGAAATTTCATCGACGGCGGCGTTATCTTCGCCAGATTTTCCGGATTTGAAAAGAAGTTCCATACCTGTTCTATAGAACCTTGTATCAATTGTTGTTTTTGTAACTTGTATACCTTCATGCTTAAATAACATTCGTAGAGTAATTTGGTTTAGGATAAAACACTGTATAGCCTGTACTTATATCCATGTAAATTATTTTATGATTTAATTACAATTAGAATATTAAACTTTGCGCCCTTATTCCGTTCCAACAGAATTTGCAACCTATCCAATAAAGACGGACCCATTGTATACTTTATGGCATAAAAAGTATATACAGTTAACTTATAGTAAATTATATAGTTTGAACCTAGTATCAAAGACGATTATTTTACTTCTTACTTTGTTTATCTCATTGCCGATATCAGCGCAAATTAAGCATGCTATACCCGTACCTATTAATCCTCAAGATAGCACTGTACCAAAGAAGCATGCTCACATACGTGACGTAAACGATGAGCTGGATTTAATAGATCTTGTACAGTCACTGTTTGACAAGCATGCCCAAAAGCGCATTGACACAGGTGGTGTTAAATCCGGGAAATTGCGTATATCAGGTTTGCCGGCAGCAGGTTATACTTTACAAACAGGGTTTGCCGGGGTTGCCATTGCCAATGCAGCCTTCTATACCAGTAGAAGTGAAGATGAAAATCAATCGAATATACTGGCAAACCTTACTTACAGCCAGTATAAGCAAATCATCTTCCCTATACAGACAAATATATGGACCCCTGGTAACAAATATAACATATCATCAGAGATACGCTTTGTAAAATACCCTTCACTGACCTATGGATTAGGCGGCCATACGAGCCTGAGTGATGGTTATACCATTGATTATTCCGGGCTAAGGTTTCATGGGGGAATTTTAAGGACGATTTTGAAGGACATATATGCTGGTGTGGGTTATAACATAGACTATTTCTGGAACATACGGGAAGTGGACCCGCCAAGTAATAAAGCCACTGATTTTCAAAACTATGGCCTGAATAGCACAGAACTTGCCTCTGGGCCGACGCTGAACTTTTTGTATGATAACAGGCGTAACTCAATAAATCCTCAAAATGGGGCATATGTGAATTTTGTTTACAGGCCTAATTTTACCTTCCTGGGGAGTGACGATAACTGGCAGTCGCTGGTGATTGATATGCGTAAATATATACGACTTCCATTTGGCAGCGATAATGTGCTGGCCTTCTGGAACTATGACTGGCTGACGCTTGCCGGCTCGCCTCCGTACCTGATGCTGCCATATACAGGAGGTGATGCCTATACGAACACCGGCCGCGGGTATATACAAGGCAGGTTTCGTGGGAAGAATATGCTGTATGCAGAGAGTGAGTACCGATTTGTGATAACCAATAATGAACTGATAGGTGGTGTAGTGTTTGTAAATGCCGAATCATTTTCAGAAGAGGGCTCCGGACGATTTGAGGTAATATCGCCTGGATATGGCGCCGGAATAAGGCTGAAGCTGAATAAATTTTCCCGTACCAATATTGCCGTGGACTATGGTTTTGGTGCAGGCGGCTCGAGGGGTTTCTTTGTGAACCTGGGAGAAGTCTTTTAGCTATTGACAAGGTTTATAGAAATAACAAGGGCGGCAATTGGCCGCCCTTGTCGTTATTATTTCACAACGGACAACCGCTGGGTAGCAGATGAGTTGCCTGCTATAACTGTTATATTATACATGCCCGCAGCAAGTGGAGTAGTATTGAAAGTAAGCTGCCTGCGGCCTGCTGGGATATTGCCTTCATTGATATTGGCCACTAATCTGCCGGACATATCCACTATCTGTAAGTGGACTGGAGCTATCTGGTCGAGAGTGAAAGAGATAGTAGTGGTAGTGGCATTAGCAGGATTAGGATAAACGGTCATATCAGAAGTGTGAACGGTAACATCCTTAACACTCGTGGTGCTATGGCCCTTTGCCACTTGCTGCACTACTTTATCGTTACTGTTCTGTATCCATACTACAGCATTTTCATTGCTCGAAGTAACGTTAGTAAATGTATCTAATGCACTGACCTTACCCTTGAGCGTGAAGGTTTTTGTTTCACCGGCTGTCCAGGTAGCAGGCAATATTGTACCTGCATTAGACGGGAAGAACGTACGAACCACGTTTTCAAAATGAGTTTCGCCATTCACACCCGGAGGGCGTTTGAAATCCATGGTTTTTATGTAGGCGCCGAACAGCCTCATATTTGCTGTTACAGCCTGCAATGCTGTTATTGTTATATTAACAGTCATGCTGTCATGAGCATTATTATAGCTAATGGCAGCATCAATATTGAATTTGGATGGTATTGCCGCTTCTGCATCGATGTCGGCCTGCGAGAATTCAGGAACACTTGCAGGGCTGGATGTAGTAGAATCCGGTATAAGACCATCCATTATGCCAGATGGCGTAAAGAAGTAGCCAAATTTTGTCCATACATAGCTATAGAAGGTTGCCATTCTATAATCGTATAAAGACTGCTGGGAATAATAGAAGTACCCGGGAGAAGGAATAGGCTCCATATAGGTAAGGTGTACTACCTTATCCGGATTAGTACCGGCAGCCATCAGGTCTTCCAGGCCGGGGTTAGCGGCTGCACAAGGGCCACAGTTTTCGCCTGTGAATTCTTCATACAGTACTAATCTTTGCTGCGCCTGCGCAACGGCGGCTGCGGCAGCAAGTATAGCGAAGGAAAGTAAAAGCTTTTTCATGATTGTTGATTATTGGGATTTATATTAAAGTTATTGACAAATTTAATTGCATTCAAAAAAATAACGGATGAACAGGCTTATAATACAGCTAAAGCATTATTTATTCTTACCGAGGTTTCATCTTTGCCGATCATCTCTGCAATGGTGAATACCCCAGGGCCGTATTTGCCACCTACCAGCATGATGCGGAATGGCAGCATGATGTCACCTTTTTTAAGGCCACTGGCCTGCAGCTGATCGTTGAAGCTCTGTTCCAGTGAATCATGGTTCCAGGTTTGCAATTCATTCAATTTTTCCAGCCATTGGGTGAAGAACTGAGCCTTTGCATCATTCCATTTCTCTTTAATGGCAACAGTATCTATACTATCAGGTGTATGGAAGAAGAAATGACCTTGCTCCCAAAAATCGGGCAGGAGGGTGCAGCGGTCTTTTATTAAGCCTACTACCTGTTCCAGGTATTCGTCAGTAGTGTTGATTTCTTTTTCGGTGAGGTATGGTTTTACCAGTGAAACCAGTTCTTTGTTATCCTTTCGCTGAATGTACTGGTGATTGAACCATTTGGCCTTTTCGAAATCGAACTTGGCGCCCCCTTTGTGCACGCGCTCGATAGAGAACTGCTTAATGAGCTCATCCATAGAGAAAATCTCCTGCTCGGTGCCGGCATTCCAACCCAGCATAGCCAACATATTTACAAAAGCCTCAGGCAGGAAGCCTCTTTCGCGGAAGCCATGCACCAATTCGTTAGTGCGGGGATCTGTCCAGTTCATAGCAAATACCGGGAAGCCCAGGCGGTCGCCATCGCGCTTGCTGAGCTTGCCATGGCCATCAGGCTTGAGTATAAGTGGCAAGTGCGCCCATTGGGGCATCTGCTCTTTCCAGCCCAAATATTCCCACAAAAGGATATGAACCGGCGCACTTGGCAGCCATTCCTCGCCGCGGAAGGCATGGGTGATCTTCATCAAATAATCGTCCACTACAACAGCAAGGTGGTATGTAGGCATACCGTCTGCTTTCAATAATACCTTATCATCAACCAAGGCAGTATCGAACGATATCTCGCCGCGGATCATGTCGGTAAACTTCAGGTCTTTGATCTGCGGCATTTTGATGCGTATGACGTAGGGTGTGCCCTTCTCCAACTCTTTGAGCACTTCTTCTTTGCTTAACGTGATGGAGTTGCGCATGTGCATGCGGGTAGCATAGTCGTACTGCGGATTGGTATTGGTATCAGTCTGCAGATCGGTGCGCATACGTTCCAGCTCCTCTGGCGTATCGAACGCATAGTAAGCATGACCTGAGTCAACCAGTTTTTGAGCATATTCATAATAGAGATGCTTGCGCTCGCTCTGGCGGTAGGGAGCATAAGGGCCACCTTTTTGCGGACTTTCATCCGGCTCAAGGCCACACCATTGCAGACAGTTTACTATGTACTCCTCAGCGCCGGGCACGTAACGATTCTGGTCGGTGTCTTCTATGCGGAGAATGAAATCGCCGCCGTGCTGTTTGGCAAACAGATAATTATATAAAACAGTGCGCACCCCACCGAGGTGTAAGCCACCTGTAGGGCTGGGCGCAAAACGAACGCGAACTTTATTACTCATAAGTGGGCAAAGTTACTATTTAGTCGTTTTAGTCGTAGGTCATGAGTTGTAAGTCGTAAGTGGACTGAATTAGTCGGAATGTCCCATTTTGGGTGGAAAAAGGTTTTGGGACATTTTCAGGTGCTTATTTGGTTGAAAGTATTGATTTCACTGGCGTATTAAGCTTTTTGTAAAAGTAACATTGCCGGGCAGGAATGTCGCAAAATGTCGCATTTTTTGGACATGGGAGATTTTGTCTTTCGTCGGCAGGTATAATTTCCATAAAAATTGCTGTTTTTTGCGATTTTTAGCTGAAAGGCTTTATGGACTTATGTTTCGGCGATTTTTGCGAGGGTATAATCGGGTATAAAGGGTATAATTTAATTAAAAATTAAAAAGGCAAAATTCAAAATTGGTTCCCGCAGATGTCTGCAGACACGTGATACTCCATAAGCGCAGATGTTCGCTGAAGTTTGGGTTTACAGTATGTCAAAGAGCTTAGCCAATTAGCTAATACGATGGTTGGCCAATTAGCTGATGGTTGCAAGATACTATCAGAGAGGGGCGGCCTCCAAGAAAACATATCCACATTGGTACTTATTGCCGCTGTTTAAAATCATTTTTTACTCAGTCAATTTTTTCGTTCTTGCAAGGGTAATACAAATGCTATGATAGAAAAGTTATTGCCGGGAACGCATCAGGCAACTGAGACGATGTCGAGGTCGATAGTGAAGACGCTGAGCTACCGTCTACTCATTTTGGTGCTTGATTTTACATCTATCTATCTATTCACCCACCAGATAAAGGTGGCACTTGGGTTCATGGTGGTGAGCAATATCTATACTACGCTAGGCTATTTCTTTCATGAGCGGATATGGGACCGGATAAAGTGGGGTAAAATCATTTACAAAAAGACGGAGAGGTAAGTCCTTTCCGGTCAATAATTTCTAGCAAAAAATAAGCATCCTATATTTAACAGCTGATGAACTCAACTACATTAACCGTATAAAGGCACTAACTCCCTGCGGAGCTTTCTGCGACGGAGCCGGGCAGCAATACGTGTGGGGATGCGATACAATTTTTCGGAGTCTGTGGATTCAAATAGTTTTCTTGCTTTGAAGTATAGCAGCTCAAGTGAACTATTCAATTCATTTTCAGCTTGCAGAGGTTGGGTGATAGTGCTGCCTGCAGTTTCTGTGGTTTTTTGTTCAACCTGCTTTTCAAGCGCTATTAAAAAAGTTAATAGCAGTTCGTGTTTTTGTTCTTTTCGTGTCATGGCATATTAATTTAATCATCCGGCCAAATTTTGGTGGGAAAACAAAGCTATGGCAAGCGAATGCTGTATAAATGACGATAGTCAGGGAGTGAACTGAGGTTGGTCAAGACGAATAAAAAAAGCGGATGCTGATGACAATCAGGAGATGATTTGACCTTAATCAAGAAGTGAACATTGAAAGCGTTATTTCTTTGCTAAAGAGAGAGGGATAAGAAATGATAATAAAACGCCGGAAAAACCGCAGAATAAACAGTAAGCGTGAAATGCAGTCGCTAAGCAGACGCAAAGCGCTGTATGAGCAAGCCGTGAAAGTGAATATGCTGTATATGGAAAAGTGCTTTGCTGCACTGGATGAAATGGCACAAGCCCGGAAGGCAACTGCTATACTGGCCAACTGAGCCAGTAGCATCTATATATAGAAAATACCCGCTCTGTAAAGCGGGTATTTTTATGCTCCATTTATAAACCTATTCCTATTTACCAAAGAGATAACCTACAGAAAGGGTGAAGCTACCGTTGTGCATATAATTGTTAGCATCGCCACCAGGCATGATATTAACAAGACCTGCACTTGCGTTGGCACGGAAGAACAGACCCATAGCCATTTCATAACCAAGGTTGAAATTAAGACCTGCATCTACGCCTTTTACATCGTCAGTATTGGCATTGTTACCTATGTGCAAGTTATAATCTGTAGTATTGCTGGCAGATGTAACTGTTCCGTTAGCGTGATGCACAGTGGTAACGTCAGAAGTAGAAACGCGGCCACCTACTGCAAAACCCAAATAAGGGCCGGCGCCCAGGAAGAACTGGCCGCGACGTGGGCTACCAAACTTGTACACAAAGTTTGCAGGGATCTGCAAGTAGTCGATACGATAATCGTATTTAGTATCGTGTACAGTACCTACGCCAGCTTCATTGACATTAGAAGTAGTGTAAGTTTCATGTGCGCCCATGGCGTCGTAGAACAAGCCGGGCTGAATAGAGATGTGCGGCGTGAGCGCGATATCAACAACGCCACCTACCTTGAGGCCTACGCGAGTGCCGTTATCTGCATTCACCCCGTTAACACGTGTATTGAGCGATGAAAAATTGAGGCCTAATTCAGGACCTGCTGTTACCCATTGTGCATTTGCCGATGTAAAGGCTGCACATCCAACTGCTAGTAAAAATATCATCTTTTTCATAACGTCATCTTTTTTTAGCGAGCTAAAAAACACTATGCCATACAGGGCAAAAAAAGTGTTAAAGAAAATTGAAAAAGGGAAAAGATATATTAAAATAAACTGCTGAAAAGCTTGTTAGTAAATGATTTAGTATAAGTAGCGTTGCTGATGCCAGCTACCCATTTTATGCGCCTGATGGCATTAGTCAGGAATACTTCCTGAGCCGTGAGCAATGATTCCACAGTAAGGGGCGACTGATTTACCTCACAATGGCTAAGTATATAGCGGCGCATGGTGCCTGCAATACAACCTTCAGAAAGGGGAGGCGTATATATAATATCATCCTTTACCCAAAAGATATTGGCAATAGTGCTTTCGATGATATTGCCGCTTGTATTGCATAGCAGTGCATCGTTACAGCGCTGCTGCTTTGCCTGCTGTGCAGCCATTGCGTAGATGAGTGCATTGCAGGATTTGAGATTGGCCAAAGAGTCAGCGCTTTTTTGAAGACCGGTTGCTATGCATAACTGCAGGCCATTCTCATTCAATAAGAGAGTGTCAGGCTGAAGCGGAAAACATTCTATGATATAATAAGGCTTTTGGTCGGCGGCATCGAACATGCCGCCGCTGCCTGCATAGACCTGTAAACGTATGCGGCAGAGTTTTTCAAGCTTATTCTTTTTAACTGTCTTTAGTATCTCGTCTTCTAAAAGCTGAGGTGTGAATAGTGCAGGAATGGAAAAATATAAGTGTTGCAGGCCGGCAAACAGACGTTCCCAATGGTAGTGCTTTAGTTGTATTTCCCCATCCTGTAGCAGCATGGTCTCAAACAAGCCATAAGCGTAGCGAAAAGCCCTGTTGTCAGGATGGAACGTGGCCTGCTGAGCAGGTGTTATATGGCCGTTCAGGTTGATATAATTCAAAATATAAAATATTTAGCAGCACCAGAGTATAAAAGTATAAACAAAAGATATGCTATGCTGCAAGGTGTGCAATTTGTACTTTTGCACAAATTCTAAAGCAATGAAGTTTGATAAAGCTGTTCCGGTGCAATGGTTAGCTGAATTTACAGGTGCGAAACTGGTAGGAGATACTGAACAGATGGCCACCGGCATAAATGAGATTCATAAAGTGCAGAAAGGCGATATCTCCTTCGTTGACTTTGAGAAATACTATAATAAATGCCTGAACTCGGCTGCAACTATTATTATCATTAATAAAGAAGTGGATTGCCCTGCGGGAAAGACGCTACTGGTAACGGCTGACCCCTTTAGCGCATACGTGAAAATAGTAAAGCATTTTCGCCCGTTTGAGCCAGCCAATAAGATGATAAGCGACAGTGCGGAAATAGGCGAGGGAACACACTTGCAACCGGGTGTGTTTGTAGGCAACCATGTGAAGATAGGTAAGAACTGCCTGATACATCCTAATGTGACCATTTATGACCATACGGTGATAGGTGATAACGTGATCATACATGCGGGAACTGTGCTGGGGGCAGATGCGTTTTACTTTAAACGCCGTAAGGACCGCGCAGTGCAGTATGACAAGCTGGAAAGCTGCGGCCGCGTGATAATAGAAAGTGATGTGGAAATAGGTGCAGGATGCACTATAGATAAAGGTGTGAGTGGTGATACCATAATAGGCCGGGGTACCAAGCTGGATAACCATATACATATAGGTCATGGTGCCGTGATAGGCAAGAATTGCCTGTTTGCAGCGCAGGTGGGCATAGGCGGTAAAGCCATAATAGAAGATGAAGTAATACTGTGGGGACAAGTAGGCGTGAGCAAGGACCTGGTAATAGGCAAAGGTGCTATAGTATATGCGCAGAGCGGTGTGCCGAGCAGCATAGAGGGCGGTAAAGTGTACTTCGGCAGCCCGGTGGAAGAAGCAAGAGTGAAGATGAAAGAGCTGAACTGGATAAAACGCATACCAGAGCTATGGGAAAAGCTGACCAGCAAAGCTTAGGCATTCTGCCGGCGCTGCAGCCATTCATTTTTTAATAAGCCTGTAATTACCACATCTTCCAGCATGCCATTGCGCAAGCAGCTTTGACGGATGATGCCTTCTATTTTAAAGCCGAGACGCTCGGCAGCTTTGGCGCTGCGAATGTTCTGCGGGATGAAGTGAATTTCAATTTTATTAAGGCCAGGTTTTTCAAACAGGAAATCTATGAAGCGGGTGAGGCAGGTGTTAAGCAGGCCTTTGCCCTCATATTCCTTAGTGAGCCAATAACCGAGCTGTGCTTTGCGCAGCTTATGGTCCCAGTGGTGCATTCCTATGCTGCCGATGATATGGCGATTGCGGAAAATACCAAGCGCAATAGATTCCTGGTATTGCATCTGTACCAATGACTGCTGAATAAACTGCTGAGAATGGTCGGGGCGCTGGGTTTGGTCTACCCAATCGAACCAGGGGCGAAGATGCTCGCGGGAATCATTAATAGCACGAAACAGCTCGGGGGCGTCCTCGAGCTGATACGTGCGTAATAGTGTTTCGTTGTCTATGAGTATGGACACCATAGACCGTGAATATAAGAATTAATGCTTAAAGTGGCGAGTGCCGGTGATAACCATAGCCATGCCATGCTCTTTGCAATATTGAATGCTGTCATTATCGCGAACAGAGCCACCGGGCTGTATTACAGAAGTAATGCCTGCTTCGTGCGCGATGGTAACGCAATCGTTGAATGGGAAGAAAGCATCTGATGCCATAGAAGCGCCCTGAAGCGAGAACCCAAATTGTTTAGCTTTCTCAATAGCATTGCGAAGGGCATCTATGCGGCTGGTTTGTCCGCAGCCCTTGCCTATCAACTGCCTGTCCTTAACGAGTGCAATGGCGTTTGATTTGAGGTGCTTGCAAACGATATTGGCAAACTGGAGGTCCTGCTTTTGTGCCTCTGTACTATCCTGTGCGCCGGACTCTGTCCATGTCTGGAAGTTCTGCGTATCGGCATCCTGTACCAGTATGCCATTGAGCACACGCTTGTATTCTTTAACAGGATAGAAAGATTTGTGCTGCTGTAGTAGTATGCGATTTTTCTTACTTTTTAAGATGCTTAGGGCATCTTCTTCGAAGGAAGGAGCTACCAGTATTTCAAAGAAAAGCTCATTTATTTTTTGTGCAACCTCTGCATTGATAGGCTGGTTGGTGATGAGCACACCACCAAAAGCACTTTCAGGGTCGCCGGCAAGGGCGGCAGTCCAGGCATCTACAACATTGCTCCTTACTGCTACACCGCAAACATTGGTGTGCTTGATAACAGCAAATGCAGGGTCCTGAAATTCAGAAATGATCTGACAGGCGGCGTCGATATCAACGAGATTATTGTATGAAAGTTCTTTGCCGTTCAGCTTATTGAACAATTCATCGAGATTGCCGTAGAAAGAAGCGCCCTGGTGTGGATTTTCGCCATAGCGCAACGGGTGCCTTTGGCCAAAAGATATCTGGAAGCTAGGCG
>JBQCEX010000578.1:0-3586 GCA_051959855.1 Flavipsychrobacter sp.
GAAAGGTTTAGTTCATTGTACGCAGAAGATAGCTGCTGCTGTAATAAGACCTTGCCTGTTATATCTGTAAGGGTTATGTTTAAGTTCGGTTTTGTATCCTTTATAGTAAGGGTTAGCTTATCAGCTACGGGATTGGGATATATACTAAGTCCAACCTTATCTGCCAATGAATTAACGCTGGTGGTTTTCTGGTGTATAACACCTACCGCATCCAGGTCAAAGCCGCCTGTAGCAAAGGCTGTGGGATAAGGATCATTTATCTTATGGCCGGCATTATCAAAAGAAGCATGTTCCCGAATAGAGCCTATTACATCAACTATGCGTACATGCGTTATGTTATCAATATCCAATCCACTGACGCCAGCGAGGTCTTGCAGGTCAAACGGCGTACCGTAGTTAGCCACATATTTGCCGGCCAGGTTGTTAATATTACGGGCATTCATGTAATCGCCTGCACCACGTATCTGTATTGTATCCTGTGTGTTGGAGTTTGCGGGAAAGCGGAAATAATGCAGACCATCTGAACTCACCTCTACGAAAGCAAGTTCCAGGAAAGCTTCTTCAGCGTTGGCAGGATTGGCAAAACCGTTTTCAAAAACTGCAAAGTCTGCACCGGAGCCATTATAGATAGGCTGATCAAATGTAAGATCGGCAACACCGCTATCCCCCAGGCTCAACGTGTAGTGATCAACAGCACCCAAAGCATAGCTGCTATCGCCTGCGGTTACTAAGCCCATGGAAGGATCCGCTATATCCATATAGCCCCTATGCAGTGTACAGCCTGTAGCCCAGGCAACGAAAGAGCCGCTAGTAGCACTGATAGCTGTACTGCCGGAAACACCTGCCTGGGGTGCATATTGCGCATGGGCTGCGCAATATGCCAGACAACTAATCAATATAAAAAGTAATTTCTTCATACTACTGTTTTGTAAAACGCATGCTTGCACTTTGTGCCCCACCTATGAATTGCAATATGTACATACCTGCTGCAAGATCCCGTGTATCAATAGTCGTGACTGCGTTGTCTGCTTTGTATTCTGCAATAAGTCTTCCCTGCATATCCAGCACTCTCAGGCTTTTTATAGTTCTGTCATTCAATGCTACATACAAATCATTTACTGCAGGGACAGGATAAACTTTGGCTACAGGCGCAGTTGATATATTGGCCACTGCTAGGCGCTCATTGTTCACCGTAAAATTATCTATACAGAAATAAGCCGGTGTGTTCATACCAAAGCCACCGGCGGTATCAGATGAGCTAAGCAGGAACGCCAGGCTATCTACTTTACCAAGAGCGCTCAGATCAACCCATTGCCAGTTTTTTACTATGTAATGATTAGCAGGGCTGGTATAGTGGAAATCTGCAAGGTAGAATAAGACAGAGTCAGACTTTTTCATGCCATCCTGGTAACCGAAAACCTTTAGCTGAAAGAAATCAGTATCGTTACCGGAAGGGCCGCCAAATTTTTTCGAAAAGCCATCACCGTTTAACATGCTGCGATAGGCATAGGTATTATTAGTGATATAAAATCCCAATACAGAATCGGCCTGAGTAGTATCTGCTAAACGAAGACCAATCTTACTGCCATAAGCAACTACGTAATTATTTGAGCCTGCATATCCTTTGGCTGTTATGGCTGAGTTTGGATTTGTGTAACCTGGGGTAACGCTGTCTGTTTTGTCGGAGTAGACGAAGCCATAGCTTAGGAACGAATAGCCAAAGCCAGTATCGTACATAGTGGGATAGTGAACGAATTTTTCATTGAAGCCTACATCAGTGCCGGGAGCGCTGTAGTTAACATAGAAAGTGTCTGTGTTCGGCAATGTAAGATCTTCAAATGTGCCGACCGTTTGGGCAGATGTTTGCAAGGCGATAGCTGTAATAGACAGCGAAAGTAGCATTGAGCGCATAGCTAATTAATTCTTTAAAATGTTTAAAAATTGATTACGCTTATGCAGCTAATAGGAAAAAATTCAGATAGGAACAAACCAAACGCATGCAGAGAGGCCTGTTGCTTACCTGTGCTTCTGTTCCCGAAAGCAGCGATAAGAAATTACTCAAAGGCAGGTCTTCTGACTTGCTCCACCTCTTGCGGCCTTCCCATTCTTGCGAACAGTGGCTAATGCAGGAAGCAAAAGGCTTTTTAGGAGCTAACAGCATCGGGTAATGTCCAGGATTTACACCTGATTCCCTTTTCATCCCCTACTTAATTTCGGGGAACCTTTGCGCTGCAAAACTATATAAGATAAAGGTAAAAAACCAAATAAAATTTAAACACCAGCTGTAATGCGCTGCCGTAGCGACTCATAGAGGATCATGCCTGCTGCTACAGAAACATTTAGCGAATCGAACTCGGCGGCCATGGGTATGCGGATCAACTGATCGGCACGTTTAATGACATCTTTACTAATGCCCGTATCTTCTGCCCCCATTACAATGGCTGATGGAATAGTTAGATCACAATCGTAAACAGGTATGCTGCCCTTCATTTGCGTACCAAGCACCTGTATGCCATTTAACCTCAACACGTCTATAGCCTGCTGTACAGATGGTATGCGGCAAAGTAATATTTTGCGTAGCGCGCCGGCAGAAGTCTTGATGGCCTCCTCTGTAAGCGAGGCTGCATGGGATGTGGGCAAAATAAGCGCCTGAGCCCCGCAGCATAATGCACTGCGTGCTATGGCGCCCACATTGCGCACATCCGTTACGCCATCCAGCAATACGAACAGCGGCACTTTGCCCTGCTCTACCACATGAGATATACCCGCCTGCAGGTCGACATAATGGAGCAAGGAAGTCCAGGCTACAATACCCTGGTGCTGCGCCTTTGTCATGCTATTGAGCTTTTCGACCGGCACCTGGCTAACGGGGATATTGTGTTCCCTGCATAGCTGCTTAATAGTGTTGATCTCGGGGCCTGTGGCTGAGCGGAGCAAGAATATCTTTTCGATGCCCGTACCTTGCTGTAAGGCTTCCATAACAGGTTTACGACCTATAAGCAATGGTAAGGGGCGAACTGATTTCATAGAACAAATCTAAACAAGAAGAAATAAACGTTATTGATTTTGTGCTTCATCTGTTGTTGATTCAGCATACTGAGCGAGGCATTCGGGGCACAGGCAGTTATCAAAGTCAGTGCGTAGCTGAACCAAAGTCTCTGTTTTTATATGCAAATCCTCGCACCAGCAGCCGCGACTATCGGACTGGCAACCAAACTCTTTACCACATTTTGAACAGCTTTTTTGTGCCATAGTTCTTAAAAATACTAAAGCGACACAGCCGTGTCGCTTTAGCGTATGAATCACTTAAGATTATCCCATGTTATGGAACACGCGCTGAACGTCATCATCCTGCTCCAGGCGTTCCATGAGCTTAAACACGTCATCGGCAGCTTCTTCGCTGATCTCAACCGTGTTAAGCGGTAACCATTCCAGTTCGGAAGATATAGGTGTAATGCCTTTTTCTTCCAGTGCTTTCTGCATGTTACCAAAGTCGTTGAATTCGCAACGAACTATAATGTTGCCTTCGCTGTCTTCACCCACTTCATCAAGACCGGCATCTATCAGTTCCAGTTCCAGCTCTTCC
>JBQCEX010000579.1:0-2039 GCA_051959855.1 Flavipsychrobacter sp.
GAAGCTGATATTACAGCGCTATAAGGAACTGCAGGACATCATCGCTATCCTGGGTATGGATGAATTGAGTGAAGAAGATAAGCTGACAGTAAGCCGCGCTCGTAAAGTACAGCGTTTCTTGTCTCAGCCATTCCACGTGGCAGAGCAGTTCACTGGTCTGAAGGGTGTGCTGGTGCCAATTGAAGAAACAATTCGTGGCTTCAACATGATCATGGACGGTGAAGTGGATGAATATCCTGAAGCAGCATTCAACCTGGTAGTTACTATAGATGATGCTATCGCTAAGGGTAAGAAACTGATGCAGGAAGCTAAAAACTAAGCTGCAGGTTAACTGAAGTTTTTTGATTAATTTACTTTTTGAACTAGCAACATGCAGTTAGAAATATTAACACCGGAGCACAAGGTATATAGCGGCAATGTGTATGGCATTCAGTTGCCGGGCGTTGAAGGCTCTTTCGAGATCCTCGATCGTCACGCGCCTATTATCGCTTCCCTGGGCAAAGGCAAAATGAAAATACTGAAAGACAAAAATGCTACAGCAGCCTATGAGATTTCAGAAGGCTTTGTAGAGATGATCAACAATAAGGCTACTGTGCTTATTGAAGATGCGAAAGCATTAGACTAATCAGTCTTTTAAAATATGAAAAACCGGGTACAGAAATGTATCCGGTTTTACTTTTTTATAAGGCTTCTTTTTACTTTTTACTTTTTACTTTTGACTTAACAAGTGAATCTGCCATTTTTCATAGCACGTCGTTGCCTCTCCAGGCATAAGGGTACATTTTCCGCCTTTATCATCAGGTTGGCTATTATTTCCACTGCTCTTAGTGTAGCGGTTATGATCGTGGCTATGGCGTTCATTAATGGGTTTCAATATACCATTCGCGCCAAGATGTATAGCTTCCTGGGCCATGTGCATGTAGAGTCTTACGATAAGAATCACAGCCAGTACATAGACCTCAAACCTATAAAGCTGGATGCTCCTTTAATGAAGCGCATCGCTGCCATACCGCATGTGCGCCAGGTGGCAGCCTTTGCATCCCGTCCCACCATTATACATTCAGGCAGCGAGATGGAGGGCATACAGCTCAAGGGTATTGAACCGAACTATCAATTCCCTTCAGAACTCGGCATTACCGGCCATCGTATAGATTATTCCGATTCTGGCTACTCCAAACAAATATTACTATCAACGGCTACTGCCAATAGGTTGAATGTAGCAATTGGAGATACAGTACAGCTTTACTTTCTCGAGCCCGGCAACATAACACCTCGCATCAGGAAGGTAGTGATCTGCGGATTGTATCATACAGGTGTTGAAGATGTAGATAAATTCTATGGTATCTGCGATATACGCTTGCTGCAGCGCATCAACGGCTGGCAGCCCAATGACATCAACGGCTACCAGGTAGATCTTACCAATGAAAAATATAGTGACACCACAGCAAGTATTATATTCGATTTCTTCCGCGATCCGGAATATGTCAACTCATCTCTCACCACGTTTACCATTAGGGATATCTTCCCCAATGTCTTTGACTGGCTGGGCACGCAGGATGTTACACGGGTGATTGTATTAGTCATTATGGCAATCGTAGCCATTATCAACCTCGCAGCATCCCTTATGATGATAATTGTGGACAGGGCACGTATGGTAGGCCTGCTAAAGGCGCTTGGTATGGCCGCCACGCAAACCAGGCAGGTGTTCCTCTATTACGCTGGCCTCATTGCTGGGGTAGGGGTATTGGCCGGCAATCTATTAGCCATCAGCCTTTGCCTGCTGGAGGAAAAGCTTCATTTCCTGAAACTGGACGAAAGCACTTATTATATGAAGTATGTGCCGGTGCGCTTCAATTGGTGGGCCGTAGCTGCAGTTGATGGCGCTACCTTGCTTGTATGCATACTTTGTATGTGGCTGCCTACTTTGTATATTCGTCGCATACAGCCTGCACGTGTGCTGCAATTCAAATAGCATGTCTTCGCTCCAAACATACCGTGACTTTAGTGAACAGCAGCCGTTGCCTTTATTTTTCAGGCCA
>JBQCEX010000580.1:0-4196 GCA_051959855.1 Flavipsychrobacter sp.
GAAAAATTTTCTTACAGCCTTTTGTATTTTTTTACAGCTTAGAAACAAATTAAGGCTCTTGTGCCTTACATGTTACTTGCGCAAAAATAGCTATACATAAGGGTTTTAGCAGAGTCTAATGGCATATTGTTTTTGCATAAAATTTAAATTATCCGTAAGGGAAATAATTCATCTGTTAGCACATTGTCTGAGTATTTCATTCCACTTATTTCCGTACCGTAATCCTTCATCTGAAAATGTTCAAAAAAATTTTCACCATGATTCTCTTTCACTTATGTTTTAGCTTCCATTTCATTTACAGCAGCTGTTTTGCAGGTATGATTTGTGTGTTCAGTTGTCTGCACAATTCAGATTTTAGAACCATTAAAAACTAACAATGATGAGAAGTTCAAGAGGACGTTATCAAGATGAAGACCGTGGCTATGAATCAAACGGTCGCTCAAACCGAAACAGAGGTACACAACGCCGTGGATTCGGGTCAATGAATGAGGACCGCCGCCGTGAAATAGGACACATGGGCGGTGAAGCTGTACGCGATGAATATGGTCCTGATTTCTACAGGGAAATAGGACACCGTGGCGGCGAAGCAGTTCGCGACAAATATGGCCCTGATTTCTATAGAGAAATTGGCCATCGTGGCGGCGAAGCCGTACGTGATGAATACGGTCCTGATTTCTATAGGGAAATAGGACACCGTGGCGGCGAAGCTGTGCGCGATAAATACGGTCCTGATTTCTACAGAGAAATTGGACATCGTGGCGGTGAAGCTACAAGTGAAGAATACGGCCCTGATTTCTACCGGGAAATTGGTCACAAAGGCGGCGAAGCAGTACGCGATAAATATGGCCCTGAATTCTATTCAGAAATAGGCCGTCGTGGGGGTGAAGCAGTACGCGATGAATACGGTCCTGAATTCTATTCAGAAATAGGACATCGTGGGGGTGAAGCAGTACGCGATAAATATGGTCCTGAATTCTATTCAGAAATAGGCCGTCGTGGTGGCGAAGCTGTACGCGATGAATACGGTCCTGAATTCTACTCAGAAATAGGTCGTCGCGGTGGTGAAGCTGTTCGTGATGAATATGGCCAAGGCTACTATGAAGATCTGGGTCGCCGTGGCGGTCGCAGTCGTGGTGGCAATCAGTCACGCTCATCTCGTGGTGGCCGCGAAAGCAATCGCGATTGGGAAAGCGGCTCAAGGCATGAGGGGCATTCACGCTCTCGCAGGCATTATAACAATTAACCAATATCCAAAAAATAAATGCCGGTAGACACCCGGCATTTATTTTTTTATCTTATTACCGTTATATTTCCTTTTAGTAAAGTTTTTTCTGTACCGGAGCTATCTTCTGTCAGCTCTATGATGTAAACAAATACCGACTTATCCACCAATCCTCCCATTAGCTCGCCTTTATATTTCCCGTCCCATCCGTAATTCACATCTTGCGAATGAAACACCTCCTGGCCCCAGCGATTAAATATCTTTAGATCATATTTCTTCAAAGGACACATAAGCACAGGCTTAAACTCATCATTTATACCATCGTTATTTGGCGAAAAAGCATTCGGTACCGATATACAGTGAAGACAATTGGAAAAATAAACACCAAGGCTATCTGTATAGCTGCAGCGTATGCTGTCTGTTTCGCTCAATACATACACACCGTTATTGCCAACCGTTATGCAGCACGAAGTATCTCCTGTATTCCAGCTATATCTGATATCGGAACGTTGATTATTCCGGTCGCCTATCTGTAACTGATTAATATGGCATACAAGCGTATCCTTTCCTAAACTGAAATAAGGTGCCGGATTAACTTTTATCCATACATCATCCGAGCCAGTGCAACCGGCAGCTGTGCTGGCGGTAAGCGTGAGCCTTATACTGCTATCTGAAATAAATATTGGATTTAGAGCCGAAGAACCGTCAACTACATAAGCTGGTGACCAATTATAAACATAAGGGTATGATGGGCTGGCGGATGCGTTTAAAGTAAATCTTACTCCCTGGCATACCGTTGTGTCGTTACCTGCGTTTACTATAGGGTTTGGCTCTACGGTTATTGTAAATGAAGCGCTGGAGTCTGGGCAATTAATATGTTTTGAAGTAAGCGTATAAGTGATAGTAGTATCAGCTGTTATTATTGGTGTTAGTATGTTTGGATTCGATACGCCGACGGCAGGTGTCCAGGTATAATCAAAATCTGTATCACCGCTCGCCTTCACCTGCAGACTTACCCCCGAACAAACCGTTGTATCGCGAAAACTCAGATCAAACATCTTTAACACTTTTACATCTACCGTATCTACTGTCTTACAGCGGCTCTTACCTGCATAGGTAATACTAACTATATATCTTTCCGATACACCTGGTGTGTAAACCGGATTGGCTGATGTAATACTGCTCAGGTACAAAGCAGGAGACCAGCGTATAGCCTTGCTGATACCTGGCCCGACAGAAGCTACGGGAATAGATAACGTTATACTGCCTGTGCACAATGCTGTATCAATATGCTTGTTATCTGGCTTGGGTAGCGTGGATATAGTTATCGTATCCCTGTTAGCACATCTTACATTGCTGGCAGCATATACCGCATATTGTGTAGTAAGAGAAGGATACACATAAGGCGACGGACAACCACTGCAGCTCAAGGAAGTTGGTCCTGAGCCACCGGGCACTGCAGCCCATGAAAAACCATGTCCGCCCACTGCACGCAGTTGCACTGTATCTCCTGGGCATATAAGCGTGTCTTTAAATATTTTAGTAGTTGGCCAGATATAGATCGGAATGGCATAGGTAGCGTACACCACCGGCAGCCCAGCCGAAGCATACCGACACTGTTCAGTATCTGTTATGTTGACGATTAATAAATGTAAACCGGTATCTAATGGTCCCGGCGTCCACGATACGCAACCACGAACGGAATCCGTATACATATTGGTATATGTTACTGAAGGTTGCGTAGTCGTGGGAAATATATTGCCGTTGTCTGTTACGTTTAAATGGCCAACAATTGATGTGGTTTTGGCATTAAAACAAAAATTAAACGGCGTTAATGTGCATGCAATTATTTCTCCTGATATATCAGTAGCATTAGTTAAGGAGTTTGAATCTACAGTTAGAGTAGGTGGTGGTTGATTACAATCTAACACGCAAACATCACTTTCCCGCATAGTGCTGCCTATTTTCTTCCATATGTAGCCTGTACTCGTCTGGTATTTCCTATATTCATTTATCCTGAGTAATTGCGCGAACCAACCGATGCTATCCGGAGTAAATGATTCAGTGCCGGTTGAATTATCAAAGCGAAATGTTCCACCGCTTGCAAGTGGATTGGACGGCAAATAGTAACCAGCACTATAAGCCTCGTTTCTGCCATCACAGGAATAACCTATTAACGGCTGAATGTATTCATAATACAAGGAATCGTTATCAATATCTATCGCCCCACAATTAAAAGTATAAGGATTACCAATGCACATGTATGGCATTTCGTAATTAGAAAAATATACTGAAGAATTACCCTGGGCATCAAGATTATCAAGCGTAGTTTCAACATATGTACTGTCATCAATAATACCATAGGTATAGTATGGTCTAAGGTTTCTGGCACGCAATCTGACCCTGCTGGCAAATGAAAATTTCCAATGGTCGCAACGGCCATTTAATGTAATATCCCGGGTATACCACCATTTTCTAAAACCCGGCAATGTTCCTCCATTACAGGTAGATGGGTGACCTGGGCAAGCTGGAATAAGAGTATCTCCATTGATACCACCTCCCGGTAAGGCAATTGTTGATAAGGGCATATAAACGGATGTATCCGCTTTACCACAGGAATTAGAATAACACATAACTACACTGTCTGCGTGAGGTATTCCGGTACAGTCTTCATACACCACGCAATAGAATCTGTAAGTGGAATCATGTAACCATTGGTATATAATTTCTGCCCCCGCAGTGCCAGTAGCATGCGCAGATTTGGGCAATCCTAACAACAATATAACTGGCAGAATAAATAATTGATACTTCCTTTTCATAATAATTCGGTGTAAAGTCCATTCCAAACATGAATTTAATTCTAATAAATTTTATTTTTAAAATATTAGCCGGAAAAAATAAATTAATTCGCTATTTTTTTAACTATCACCTATCTAACTATAAACATTTTATTTCATGGTATGATTTTATTGTG
>JBQCEX010000581.1:0-6683 GCA_051959855.1 Flavipsychrobacter sp.
CGTTCCATTTCAGCGCTGATGCAACCATATCGTCGATCAGGCGATGTTCGTAAACGATGTTGGCTGCTTCGAACTTCGCTTTGTAATCTTTTTGATAGATCGCTTCGAAGATGTCTTTGAAACGGCCATCATATTTCTTAAGGATGGTATTCTTAGAAGAGAAGTACAGCGGCCATTGTTTTTGCAATGCCATGTTGAAGCAGGCACGCGCAAAGCCACGGATAGACTCATCTGTATTGTACATAGCTAATGCTACGCCGTCACCTTTGAAGTTGTACACTTCATGCTCGATGGTGTTACCATCTTCGCCTTCAAATTTAATAGTGAGTTTGCCTTTGCCTTTTATTACAAAGTCAGTAGCACGATATTGATCGCCGAAGGCGTGACGGCCAATGCAGATAGGTGCTGTCCAGTTTGGCACCAGGCGTGGGATATTGTTGATAACTATTGGCTCACGAAATACGGTACCATCCAGGATGTTGCGGATAGTGCCGTTAGGGCTCTTCCACATTTGCTTCAGATTAAATTCTTTCACACGGGCTTCGTCAGGTGTGATAGTAGCGCATTTGATACCTACACCATATTGTTTGATAGCATTTGCAGCATCAACAGTAACCTGATCGTTAGTCTGATCACGGTATTCTATGCCGAGGTCATAATACTTAATATCGAGGTCTAGATAAGGAAGGATCAGCTTGTCTTTTATATATTTCCAGATGATGCGTGTCATTTCATCGCCATCCAGCTCCACAACGGGGTTTGCTACTTTAATCTTAGCCATGGAAATTTGTGTGTTTAGTTTTTATCAGGGCGCAAATTAACTAATAAGTTGAGATATATAAAAGAGCGCTTTCTATAGTATTATAATCAATGTGTCAGGTATATTTCTAAACAAATGTCACATTTGAGGGAAAAAGTTTGCAATGGGACATTTTATTAAGAAATAAATGCTAAAGCCTTACCTACCAAGGCTTATTACTTTTTTATTGAAAGTAACATTAATGGACAAAAGCGGGCAAAAATGCCCCAAAATGTCGCATTTCCAATTAGCTAATGTGACAATTAGCTGATATTTTATAAAGGTTTACAGTATATCAAAGAGCATTGCTATGCTATGCATAGCTATTGCAAGATACGTTTGCCATGATGCGGTTTCCAAGAAAAGATATCAACAATGAAAAATTAAAAAGTCAAAATTAAAAATGTAAAATGCGTTCACATGGATGTCTGCCTCCATTCCCATATGAGAATTTCAGTATTGCGAACCAATAAATGCTACAAGGGAATAAAAGAAGAAGCCACTCGATTGAGTGGCTTCAAATATTGTTTATAAAAAATAAACTTATTTAGCAATGTTGAACTTGCCTGTTTTTGTTTCGTCACCAACTGTAACCTGATACATGTAAATACCGTTAGCAAAGTTATCTGTATTTGCGCTTAGTGTATGTTTACCTGCACCTAATTTGCCTGCATTAGTCATATATACTTCACGGCCCACCATATCGTATATTTTCAGTGAAACATTTGCAGATTGATTTAAGTCAACTGCAAAGTTTGCCAGGCCCTGTACCGGATTAGGGTACATTGATACGCTTGAAATGTTAGAAGTAACATTTTTAACGTCAAGCTGGATGATTGAATTACAACTTTGGTTATTTGTTAAATCTGGATCAGTTACTGAGTCTGCTGACCGGTTTATACCAACCATTGCTAAGCATAATTGTCTAGTTGAATCCGCGGGATTAGAATAAGCAGATGGATAGAGCTTTACAGCAAATGTATCAGTTTGATTAACTGCTATGGCCAAATTAATATAGCCGCCAATTACACTACCATTTACAAGATAATAAAGCGTATCTGAGCTTGCTTTAAAACTGTCAGGTCCAAGATTGGTTACAACATAACCAACATAAATAGAGTCGGGATAAGTGTAAGACGGAGGAGTAATAGCCTGAACTTTCAAATCACAATGTCTCTGTGCATTTGCCGCAAAAGCGAGACGTATAAAGGCTATGTGGGTAAAGAGTTTCTTCATGTTCATTATTTTTTAAGGTTCAAATATAGGTAAATAGTGGCTTTATTGTACAGCCATTGTCATATTTTCTAAAATTTACTAATTCATGACGCAATGTTTAACTGGCAGGAAACCTGCATGCATTTACAACTATATATATTATTAACTTTGTATTACACTACTTGTTAAAATGAATTTTTCAAAAATTGTTAGTGGGCTTTGCCTTATTGCGGTAGTTAGTCTATTCTTTGCTGCGTGCAGAAAGAGCAGCTATAGCTATACGTTTCTAAACCAAAGCGATAAGGAGATAAAATTATTTGTTTACCAAACGGAAGATGACTATAACAGAGGCAGTTCACCTATATTAAACGGAAGCATCAATCCGCATGGCAGCTTTACAATACCATCAAGCATTCTGCAAGCCAATAAAAATTATTATGTGGACTGGTATAGCAGCGATCTACTGTATAGCAATTGGGGCGACAGCACACAGGCTAATACATTTACACCTTCCGGAAAGAGCTTCTATATAAACCCTATACAGCCCAACTATATGCGTAACCTGGCCCTAGGCTACGAGGAACTGAAAACAAACTGGGTAGGCGTAGATGCATACGATACGACTAACCCAACGATAAGCGTGTGGGCTACAATGACTGACCAGATGAAATACAGAGTGCTGAACATACAGCGTGGCTTTACAGCGGATTATGAATATATGGATGGTAATGATAGTGACAAAGACAACTATACCTATAGCACAAGGCAGTATGGAGATACCGTAAAAATAATTTTTACGGATGAACATATACATACGCTAACTGCACGCATACCGGGTGCAGGCAGCACCAAAGCAATGGATACCGCTTACTTCAGTTTTTACGACAAGATATATAAACTAGTAAAACAGCATTAGATCATTAGCCTGTAAGCAATTGCTGCAGCTCTGCAACAAATGCAAATTGCGCAGGATTAATTTTTTCTTTAGTTGCTGTAAGTGAGTACCATTCCGCTTTATCTATTTCCGGAAATTCCTTCATTTTACCTGAAGCCGGGGGCCATTCAATAGCGAAGGTATTACTCACTATTTTTTCCGTATCAATATTTGTTTCTACTGCCCAGGCATAAACCTGCTTACCGCTTTTTTGCCTGATGGGAGTGAGCGGAACATATTTCCCATCCGGAGCTACGCCTAATTCCTCCTGCATCTCACGCTTTGCGGCAGCGAGCGGATCTTCATCGTCAGAGAATTCGCCTTTGGGTATGGACCAGGCACCGGCATCTTTGCGCGCCCAAAACGGGCCACCAGGATGTACCAGCAGTACCTGCAGCTCAACGCCTGCCCAGCGATATGCGAGGATGCCTGCACTCTTCTTCGGCATGCTATACTTTGGGGGTAAACTGGTTGAGATCGTAGATGCCAAGCCGCTTTTCTATGTCCGTAACTTTAGAAACATAGAGCTCAAAGCCATCCTGCCCGAATATCTGATGTTCGCGCTTTTCGAAATCTTCTCCTAAGGAATCATATTCATTCTTCGATACGATTTTGCGGAGCTCCGGGAAAAGCACAGTATCTTCCCTGGCTTCGTGTGGGCGGTACATGATGTTGAAAGTGGTTAGCAAGCCGGACAATTTTTTACGGTCATCATCAGAAGATAACTTTTGCATATTGCCGTAAGCTATGATCTGATCGGTGAGACGGCGACATGCATCGTGCTGTTGCTTGAGTGTATCCACCAAGTCAGTAAGCTTATTTGCTTTTTTGAAACGAGGGAATAAAAAATCTTCCTCCTGCTTCTCGTGGTAATCTTCTATGAATTTGCGAATGACTTCCGCACCAGCCTTAAGGCTATCCAGGGGAAAATCTACTGCTTTATCTAACTGCACAATAATATGATCGTAAATGAGCAATACCCTATTGAGCACACCATGCTCGCGCATCAAATCTTCGCCGGGGCTTATCTCTTCATTACCTTCCTTTTCATCATCATCCTTTTCTGACCCTACTTTTTCATCCTGACGGCAGGACGCCAGCAAACCAGCGCCACCTAATAAAGCAGCAGCCGAAACTATTATTCCCTTGTGTAGAAAATTGCGCCTATTGGAACTGCTATTAGTTAGCTCATCTGTTTTCATAAATGCATGTTTAGACAACTAAATTTATTGAAAATCCGTTAATCATAAACGAGTAAGAATGAAACAAAAAGCAACACTTGTTTATCAATGAGTTAGGCCGGCATTTTTGCGGCGATGAGCTCTGCAATGCGCTCGCCATCGATAGCTGCAGACACAATGCCGCCTGCGTAGCCTGCACCTTCGGCACATGGGTACAGCCCACTAATCTGCGGATGCTGTAAGGTTTCTTTATCGCGCGGAATGCGAACGGGGGAACTGGTGCGGGATTCCGTAGCAACAAGCAAAGCTTCGTTAGTATAATACCCTTTCATTTTTTTGCCGAAAGACAGCATCGCTTTCTTCAACGCATCATGCACCGCAACAGGCAATACATCCTTCATAGAAGCTGTAGTAATACCCGGCAGATAAGAGCAAGGGGGCAAGGTAGAAGAAATTTTGCCCTCAGTAAAATCTACCATGCGCTGAGCAGGAGCTACCAGGTTACCACCACCAATGCGAAAAGCATTCTGCTCGACCATTTGTTGATATTGCATGCCTGCAAGCGGACCTGCGAATTTATAGAGCGCAAAATCCTGTTCATCTACTGCCACAACAGTGCCCGAATTGGCAAAAGGATTATTGCGCTTAGAAGGCGACCAGCCATTGACTACAATCTCGCCGGGGGCAGTGGCAGCAGGGGCAATGATGCCACCCGGACACATGCAGAAAGAGAAAACACCACGACCATTCTCCTGCGAAACAACTGAATAGCTGGCGGGCGGCAAAAATGGATCACGAACTGTGCAATGATATTGTGCCTGATCTACCAACAGCTGAGGATGCTCAATGCGTACGCCGAGGGCAAAGGGTTTCGCTTCCAGCAATATGCCCTTGCTATGCAGCAGGGCAAATACATCGCGCGCCGAGTGGCCGGTGGCCAGAATGACCGTGCTGCAAGCAATAGTATCGCCATCTGCTGTTTTGATAGCAGTGATGTTATCCCTGTCAATTATTATATTAGTAAGCTTTTTATTAAAATGCACTTCGCCACCGCAGGCAATAATCTGCTCGCGTATAGCAGTGATAATATGCGGCAACTTATTAGTGCCGATATGCGGATGGGCGTCGTAAAGAATATTCTCATCTGCACCAAAGTGATGAAACAACTGCAGGATGCGCTGAACATTGCCACGCTTGGTGGAACGCGTATAGAGCTTACCGTCGCTATACGTACCTGCCCCACCCTCGCCAAAACAATAATTAGATTCAGGATTGACAATGCCCTGCTTATTCATAGCCGCCAGATCGCGACGACGGCTGCGTACATCTTTGCCACGCTCAATAATGACAGGCTTAATGCCCAGACTAATGAGCCGTAATGCTGCAAACAACCCAGCAGGGCCTGCGCCCACTATGGCTACATGAGGTGCATTAGCAACATCGCGCAATTGAGGATCAAAAGTCTGAGTGTGCTGCACCTTTTGATCAATAAAAACCTCTAGTTGTAAAATAACCTTAGGCTGGCGGGCACGAGCATCAATAGAACGCTTTTGTATGTTATAGCCAGTAATGCGCTTTTTATTTAAGCCAAGCTCAGCAGCAGCCGTTCTTGTGATACTATTATCATCTGCCGCATCAGCAGGCGAGAGTGTAATGGAAACAATCTTTATCATACGCGTTAGGTTTTTATCCTAAAAGCAAAAAGGAAAGGATGCTGTACGCATCCTTTCAAACAATATTAAGGATGAGTCTTTTTATAATTCTCGATCACCTTATCGAGATGAGCAATAAACTTCTGCACATCAGGATCGTAAGAGTAACCGCCATCTATTAATTTGTTGCCATTTTCATCTACATAGAAATAGAATGGCTGTGAATTAGAATTGAACTTTTCAGCCTGCAACTCTTCATTTTTGTCACCAACTGTTACCACCTGCGATTGCAGAGCCTGAGAGAAATGCTGCTCATTCTTAGGAAGATCGAGCTTATCATAATCGCAATAAAGAGACGCAATGATGAAATCGTTTTTCAAACGCTTCATGACCTCAGGATTTGACCAAACCTGGGATTCCATTTTGCGGCAGTTAACGCAGTTGATGCCAGTAAAATCGAGCATGACGGGCTTCTTCAACTTTTTGGAAGCTGCAAGGGCTTCATCGTAGTCGAAATAAGTAACCAAACCGAACTTGCGGACAATTTCCGGTTCGTAAATACGCATTTCATTTACATACTTTAAAGGTTTTACTTCTGAATTAGCTACGGAACTTTCAGCAGATGCATTGCCTGCGCCGCTATTTGCGCCAAGCACAAAATCCTGCGTACCCATAGGTGGCACGAACTGGCTCATAGCATTCAGCGGTGCCCCCCACATACCCGGTAACAGATAAACTGCAAATGAGAAACATGCTATAGCCAGGAAGAGTTTGAATATAGATACATACTCCTGACCATACAGATTTTTTACGTTGGCATCATCGTGCGAAAGCTTGAGCTTACCTAATAGGTAAATACCAAGCAGAATAGCTAGAACTATCCAGATGGCTATGAACACTTC
>JBQCEX010000582.1:0-3942 GCA_051959855.1 Flavipsychrobacter sp.
CATTTTTTTAAAGTGCTGGCAAAAATAATCAGTAATTCTTAATAATATGGTATTCTTTTACTCGGTCGCTGCTAAAACTTTGATAAAGCTTTGTCTTGGAAAACAAAATAAACTAATTTTGCGGCGTCAATTACAAAGTCAATAACTTTTATGTCTAATCGCACTTTTACAATGATCAAGCCTGACGCTGTACGCGCAGGTAATATTGGTAATATCCTGCAGATGATCAATGCAGCAGGTTTCAAGATCATTGCCATGAAATACACTAAACTCAGCAACGAAAAAGCTGGTCAGTTCTATGAAGTTCATAAGGAACGTCCTTTTTATGGCGAACTTTGCGAATTCATGAGCAGTGGCCCTATTGTTGCGGCTATACTAGAAAAAGATAATGCAGTGGCTGATTTCCGCAAGCTTATCGGTGCTACAAACCCTGCACAGGCTGAAGAAGGTACAATCCGCAAGAAATATGCAACTTCTATTGGTGAAAATGCAGTGCATGGTTCCGATAGCGATGAAAATGCTAAAATTGAAGGTGATTTCTTCTTTAGCGGTCTGGAAAGATTTTAATCACGCACATATCAGTATAAACAAAAATGCGACCTGAAAGGTCGCATTTTTGTTTTAAGTATTACTTCAATTCGAGCAAAGCAACATTTTCTATATGATGGGTATGTGGAAACATGTCTACTGGCCGCAGCCTGGTTACCTTATATAGTTCATCCAGTAGTTTCAGGTCACGCGCCTGTGTGGCCGGGTTGCAGCTTACATATACTACCCTGGGTGCTTTAATGCGTAGTAGTTGTTGCACCAATTTTTCATGCATGCCGGCTCTTGGTGGGTCAGTTATTACCACATCAGGCCTTCCATGATTTTCAAAGAACTCATCAGTACATATTTCAGCCACATCACCGGCATAAAACTGGCAATGGCTTAGGTTATTCATCGTAGCGTTTTCTTTTGCATCTTTCACGGCATCTTCCACCACCTCTATACCTATCACTTTTTTAGCCCCTTTCGAGCAGAATATGCCTATGCTGCCGGTTCCGCAATACAGATCGTATAGCACTTCATTTCCTGTCAGGCCGGCAAATTCACGGGTTATTCTGTACAGCGTTTCTGCCTGGTAGGTATTGGTCTGGAAGAATGATTTTGGGGATATTTTAAAACGAAAATCTTCCAGCTTTTCTTCTATATATCCTTTACCATGGTAGCATACCACATCCTGGTCATGCAGGCTGTCATTCACCTTGCCGTTTAGTGTATAGTGCAGGGATGTTATGCCGGGTACATTTGCTAATATATGGTCCAGTATAGCGGTACGCTCAGCTTTATCTTCATGATGCATAACCAGGTTGATCAATATTTCCCCGGTTGTGGCCACGCGCAATATCACGTTCCTTAGCCATCCGTTTTGCTGGCGATAGTCATAGTAGGGTAGTTTCCTTGCTTCAGTATATGCTCTCAATACCTTCAGCAGTAGGTTGGTAGGTTCACTCTGCAGGTAGCAGGTTTTAATTTCTACTACTTTGTCAAACAGGCCGGGAGCATGAAAACCTAATGCCGGCTCGATCGGGAAACGCTCTTCGCCGGCAGCCAATATCTCCTCATTTGTCCTGTAGCGAAACTGTGAAAAGGTAAACTCCAGCTTATTGCGGTAGTAGCGTTCTTTAGGGCTGCCGGAAATGGCTTCCATCGCTGGTAAGCTGATCTGGCCTATGCGTTGCAGCTGGTCGGCTACCTGCTGTTGCTTGTATTGCAATTGCTTCTCATAAGGCAGCATTTGCCATTTGCAGCCGCCACATACACCAAAATGCTGGCAGAATGGCTCAATTCTGTCTGGGGATGGCGTTATCAGTTCAGTTACCTTTCCTTCCGCCCAGCTTTTCTTATTCTTGCTCAGCCGCACATTTACCACATCGCCCGGCACGGCACCTTCTACAAATACCACCTTTCCGTCTTCAGGATGAGCTACGCTTTTGCCCTCAGCGGCATAGGCATCTATATGAATATTGTATAATGCTTTGTTTTTCTTACGAGACAAAATTTTGTTATATTTTTTTAGCAGTCGGCAAATTTACAACTCATTGATTGGCTTACATCAATTATATAGTTATTTTTGTCTGAGAGCCAACAATGACGGCCAAATGACCGTCTAATGATTGGAAATAACTACTTTCACTCAATCGTATTTATGAAACGTATTATACTTTTTAGCTTCCTGCTAATAGCGGGAATAGCGCAATCCGTTTTTGCAAAGGACGGCTATCATTTACAGGTTAAGATTGAAGGCGCAAAAGATACCCTGATTTATTTAGCGCATTATTACGGCAAGCCTCTTCCTGCGCCTATATACAAAGCAGACTCTGCACGGCCCGATAAAAATGGTGTTGTTGTCTTCAATAGTAAAACACCTATAGTTGGCGGTATATATATGGTACTGTTGTCAGACCATAAAAGCTATTTCGAGTTTCTGTTGAATAATGGCGATAATTTTTCCATGACCATTAATACGAAAGCTAAAGAGGGCGATAACGCTGTTACGTTCAAAAATTCACCGGAAAACGATCATTTTACTGATTACATCACTTTCCTGAAGGCATATGGCGAAAAACAGAATAAACTTCAGGAAAGCTTGAAAACTGCGAAAAATAGTGAAGAAAAAGCTTCCATTCGCAAACTGCTAAATAGCAATTCTCAATCCTTAATTACGTATCGTGCAGAAAAGCGGAAGGAATATCCCGGAAGCCTGATGGCTGATATATTTGGGGCGCTTCAATTGCCGCAGGTGCCTGAGGGCAAACATTTATTACCCAACGGCGAACCGGACTCCAATTTTGCTTACGAATATTACAAAGCTCATTTCTGGGATGGTTTCAATTTTCAGGATGATAGATTGATTTATACCCCTATTTATGATGCAAAGCTTACTGAATATTTTAATAAGCTGGTATTGCCTTATCCTGATAGTATGGAAATGGAAGCTGACAAAATATTAGCTAAGGCTAGAGGCACTCAGGAGGTGTTTAAATATACGCTTTGGTGGCTGGAGCATATGGCCCAGGATAGTAAGGTAATGGGAATGGATGCTGTGGTGGTGTACCTGGTTGAGAATTACTATATGAAGGGTGATGCAACCTGGCTTAGTAACGAAGATCTGAATAAGTATATAGACTATGCTGAGAAAATTGCGCCCAATGTATTAGGCAATAAAGCTCCCGAAATAGTAATGCCCGATATTAATGGCAAGGACCAGAGCCTGCTTGATTTAAAGGCGAAATATACATTGCTGGTGTTTTGGTCTGCTGATTGCAGCCATTGCATGGCTGAGATGCCGCAGATCGATTCTGTTTATAATGCTGTTTTAAAAGATAAAGGCGTAAAAATATATGCTGTTAGAGCAGATGGTGATGAGGCTCGTTGGAAAGATTATATTAAAAAGCATCATCTGGAAGATTGGGTAAATGTTCAGGACCCTGACCATACACGGCAGCAATACAGATCCAAGTATGACGTTTATTCAACACCGGTAATATATCTCTTGGATGATAAGAAGATAATTCGTGGCAAAAGACTGGATCATTCTAACATTATGGAGGTGATTGAAATGCTTGAACGAAAAGCTAAAACAACCTCGAAATAACGGCATTTAACAACTTTTAAAATATATCAACAATAGTATGCGAAAGCTGGTTTTAACATGTCTCGCCTCTGGAATTTTTATGGCTTCAGGATTTGCGCAGACACTCTTTACTTATGGAAATAATGCAGTAAGTAAAGATGAGTTTTTAAGGGTCTACAAAAAGAACAGCCTTAGTAAAACACCCGATTATTCAGAAGCTGCGTTAAAAGACTATCTTAATCTGTATTCTCTGTTCCGTATGAAGGTTACAGAGGCCGAAGCAGAAAAACTGGATACGCTATCAAGTGTACAAAGAGAATTGG
>JBQCEX010000583.1:0-3363 GCA_051959855.1 Flavipsychrobacter sp.
CATTGGAAGCTCATGTATTCTGACTCTATCTTATGCTGGTGTGCGAGCAGCTTCAGTTGATAGGCAATATCCTCGGCAGTTTCATAATTGAACACCTGATGCCAATGAAGCTGCCTGTTGTTATAAAGGGTAGCATATACCTGCTCATTAGTAACACAACACTGCAGAGAGCATTCAGATTTATATGGCTTATAAAACTGATAAGCTGCGAAGGGGTAAATGTGAGCCTTGGTAAAGTAACGCGTCATAAGGCTCTTAATAGCGGCAGGCCAAGAATAAAGGTAGTTAGCCTTATCTTCCCTGAGATGATGCACGCCAACGATCTCGTTTCCCTCTATAAAATCAATCTTTCGCATCCATTTTTCTGCCATTGCCTCATTATACAACACTTCCGGCACCAGCAGATATTTATCCGCAGCTACAAAAGCAGCAGATACTTTATGTGGTGCAGAAAGCAGGGGCTCATTTATAAATTGATGCTCAAAAAAGTCGAGTATCCATGCAGGCAGGCTTTTTTTATAGTCGCTATGGCGAATCATTAGCAGATCGCCCCTGTCGCTGAAGCCGGCAACTGTCAGGCCCCTTGGCATTAATATACATATCACGCGCGCCACCTGGCTTAGCAGGGAGTCGCCATTATGTACATTATAGGCATGTTGATTTAGCGCGGTATTATTAGTAAGCTCTGACATAGAAAAGCACACAATTATAGAATAAATTTGCGACAATTTCACCATTTAGCCTGTTCACAGGCGCTTACGGAATAGGTTTTAAAGCATTATATCTGTAACAAAGTACAATGTGTGACAGATATAGAATAAGAAAAAATAATAGCGTGAAAGTATCGGTTACGAATAAACAAATAATAAAACTTGCAGCACCCATTTCATTATCGCTGCTCATACCCCAAGTTAGTTTTCTCACTAACACTGCCTTTTTAGGCAGGTTTGGGGAACGGGAACTGGGGGTGAATGGCCTTACCGGTATCTTTTATCTTATCCTTTCCATGATCGGTTATGGCCTTAGCAGTGGTATGCAGATACAGATGGCGCGGAGGGCAGGGCAAGATGACAAAGAAGGCCTGGCGAAAATACTGACTAACGGTTTAATGCTTGCTGTATTCCTGGCATTATCACTTATGATGCTGACTCTTTGGTTTGCACCATTGATCTTCGGGTTGAGTTTGCACAACCCCGACAATATCGCACTAAGTATTAATTTTCTATATATAAGAGTTTGGGGATTGCCTTTCCTTATGATGACACAACTCTTTAATGCCTTTTATATATCTGTTAGTCAATCAAGATATCTTATATATGGCTCCCTGGCAGCTACGGCCATGAATATATTGTGTGACTACACCTTAATATTTGGTCACTTCGGCTTCCCAAAACTTGGCTTAAGCGGTGCAGCCTTTGCCTCTATCATATCCGAACTTACTTTCTGCCTTACTATGTTCGGGGTTTATTACCTCAAAAAATTTCATTTTTTATATCCCTTACGCTTTTATGCTGATTTTAGCTTTAAACTTTGTAAACGCACGTTAGGCATAGCTGCTCCTCTTATTGTGCAGTTCATGTTCAGTATTGGTGGCTGGCAGATATTTTTCATTTTCATTGAACACCTGGGAGAAAAAGAGCTGGCAGCATCTCAAATACTGCGCAGCATTTTTGGCATTGTAGGTATCTGCACATGGGCTTTTGCCTCTACCTGCAACACTATGGTAAGCAACATAATAGGCCAGGGTAAACAAAATGAGGTCGTTAACCTTATCTGGAAGATTGCCAAACTGAGTATATTATTCACCCTGGTAATTTGCGCCCTGCTATTAGGTTTCTCGCATCAATTCCTGGCGCTGTATCGTAACAATGCTGATTTAATAAACTTTGCTGTACCCAGCCTGCGTGTTATTACGTTAGCTACGCTTATTATGTCGGTATCCACAGTTATTTTTAATGGCGTAGTTGGCACAGGTAACACGCTGGTAAACCTTACTATGGAAGTGACCTGCGTTTGTTGTTATCTTATCTACTGCTATGTTGTCATTGAACGGTTACGCAGCCCTTTGTATATATGCTGGGGATCAGAATTTATTTATTGGTCAAGTTTATTAACAGTATCCCTTATCTATTTACGTAGCGGCCGATGGAAAGGAAAAACAATATAACAAGATTAAGCAGCAGCCTGTTCAGCTATGTCGCTCATCCTGATGCCGTTATGGCTTTCCTCATAAATACATTCACCATTCTTTATCAGTAATACCTGTGGAGATTCGTGATGAACTTTGAAATCTTCAGCCACTTTATTGGAAACGTTGCGATACCTGATCAAATCGAGATAGTAGAAGAGTACATTTTGTGGTGCTACTTCCCGCTCTATCCTGTTTTTAGCCATTGCGCTGATAGAGCAGCGGGTGCTATGCTTAAAAATGACAACAGGCTGCTCCTTGCTCTGCTCCACTATAGTCTGTAATTGTTGCTCATTTGTAAGTTCTAACCAATTCATATCTAACATATTCTTAACCACAAAGTTAAAAAAAGCAGGCCAATGGCCGTATATTTACCCATAAAAGAAGACTATATCAACATGCAAAACTTACGTTTTAACGGATTCGCAATGATACATAAAGCATTGCGCTCTATGCTTTACGATGCTGCAAGCGAGCTGCAGCAGGCAGACTTTACTGATGCGCTGCAAATGGAACCAATATTGGTGAAAGTAGGAATGATCGTAGAGCTTTTTGACGACCATGCAGATCATGAAGACACGCACATCCTCTCCATGATAGCAGATGACAATGAAGCTTTAGTTGAAGCATTTGAACAGGAGCATATAACCGATAGAGCTTTAAGTAAGGAGCTATTGGCTAATATTGCAGCTTACAGAGCAGCTGAAATGCCGGTAGCAAGAATAAAAGCAGGGCAGAAGCTATTCTATACATTCAATGATTTTATGGCCTTTAACCTGACCCATATGAACCGGGAAGAAACAGTGCTAAATGAAGCGCTGTGGACTAAATATACAGATATGGAAATAGGTATGGCCAACCAAAAAATATCTGCCAGTGTGCCGCCGGAAAAAGCAGTGATAAATGTAACCTGGATGATGCGCAGCTGCAGCAATATGGAGATAGCAGAATTTGTAAAAAAAGTAAAAGCTGGTCTACCTGAACAAATGGTGAACATGATGCTGGGCATAGCAGAGCAGGAATTGCCTGAGCACAGATACAGTGCAGTAATGCAGCAAATAGAGGAACAACAACCTGCATAATAAAACAAATGGCCTGCATTGCAGGCCATTTGTTTTATCTTTTTATAAAAGATAAAACAAATGGCCTGCAATGCAGGCCATTTGTTTTATTAT
>JBQCEX010000584.1:0-6357 GCA_051959855.1 Flavipsychrobacter sp.
TTGCCTTCTTTTCTTTTCCGACAAATAAAAGTAGGAAGATGCGCTGGGTAAGTTATACAATGGTTATACAATGAAGTTAAATTATTACAAATGCCATTTACTGCTCCACACTAACAACACTATCCATAATTCTCTTGGCAAAAGCTACCATCTCATCCACAGGTGTCACCGCATCACCTTCCAGCCACTTCAGCAGCACCCGCACTATGCCTCCTGCCGCAGCTTCGGCTTCATATTGCAGCTTTTTCTGCGCCGCTTTGCTACTTTTTATCTTCCGTTTATTGTATTCAATAATTTTCGAAGCGCATATCTCTGCAAAATAGTTCATCACCACATCAATGCTCCTGCTGCGATACAATGCCTTAACAAGGTTCATCTGCTCCTTGGTGTGCTCAAATAGATAGCGAATATTTACCCCCATTGGGTAATTTTCTGCATCATCTCCCGGTGTGTGTATCAGTGCCATCTGAAAATTAATATTGCCTATCAGCAGTTGGTCCTTGTTTTCATAATGCGCATAAAAAGTGCTGCGGCCAATATTCGCAGTGTCTATAATATCCTGTATGGTCACGGCATCATAGCCCTTTTCCAGTATCAGTATTCTCAACGCTTCGGCCAGCAGCTTTTTCGTTTTTTGCGTCCGGCGGTCATCTTTTAATTCGGTTTTTGCCATTCAGTACTTTTTAGCGGTTTTGTTCAGTATCGCACTGTCACTGTTATCTGTGCTTGTCCGGCATAAAGCTTCTATGTTCTTTTGCAATACAAAACAAATGTACGGTATCTAACAATTGTTCAAAGTAAAACATTTTAAGACTCAGCTATGCAACAAGTAGTGCTATCAAAAAATAAGATCAGCTTTCTAAAGCAGTCTGTCATTGCCAATGCTGCCGTTTATCTCCTCACTTCATTTCATCATTACTACGGTGCCATTGTATACAATACGCCTTGGCGAAAAGATGTAGTGTTCAATGGCGCAGTCGTCATGCTCGTGGCTCTTATATGCTTACTTTTGTATCGGTATTTTAATAAGCGTGCATTCCTGGCTGTTTATCTCTTGCTCACCTTTTTGGTATTTAGTGTAGGTATCGGCATATTCGAAGGCGCGTACAATCACTTGTTGAAAGACCTGTTATATTTCTCGGGTATGAAGCTTGCTGCATGGCGTATGTTTTACCCCGCGCCCACTTATGAAGTGCCCGACAATGTAATATTCGAAAGCACAGGTATTGCACAGTTCTTTGTTGCGCTGTTTCAGATCTACTATCTCAGAAAGGTATATCGTTCTGCCTATCCCAAACACTTTAATGCTCAAAGCAACTACTAAACATTTTTATTAACCATAAAATATACGTTATGTTCAATCTGTTTAATATTGGATTGGTATGTCACATCACAGGTATTACTATGATGGTTGGCGGAGTGCTTGCCAACTTTGTTGCAACGGCCCAATTATGGAAATTCCTTCCAGCTGAAAAAAGCAAAGCGCAGGTGGTTGCAAAAGCAATAGCCCGCTTCCCAATAGTGCAGGGGCTCGGAGGCTTTTTAATAATTCTCGGAGGTATATTAATGATGATATTCTTTCATGGCCTGCCCATGCACCAGGCATGGTTTCATGTCAAGCTCCTTTTGTTGCTGTTGCTTATTCTGAATGCAGTGGTAACTGCCTGGCCGGCAAACGTCCTTTTAAAACAATTGCTTTTTGGTACGGAAGATGGTATTGCGAATGAACAGCCAAAAGTCTTAAAAGTGAAACGACGAATAACGCTGTATCATACACTGCAGCTAATATTCTTCCTGCTCATTTTTATAGTAAGCGTCACGAGGTTTAATTGAATACCTTCCTTTCGCTCTTCAATCTTGCAACCGCAGCTATTATTCGTAACTTAGAGTAAATGTCGGTTTATGAAAACATTCATCGCCTTATTAGTTGCTATGCTCACTATATCTGTATCCTACGCGCAAACACATGCGCTTAAAAAAATAGTTAGGAATGGAAACACTACAGATACGCTCTACATAATGTCCTCATCGGCTCAGGAAAAATCTTATGTAGATGAGCTGCCGGCATTCTCTGGCGACATAAGCGAATATTTAAGCCGGCATATGAAATATCCTGTTGATGCTCGTGAAAATCATATAAAAGGCACTGTTCAAGTAGCTTTTAATATTGATAAACAGGGAACCTTAAGTAATATTCATGTCGAACAACCTCTGTATCCGTCTCTTGATGCCGAAGCTATCCGTTTAGTGAAGGCCATGCCTCGTTGGAAGCCTGCTATAAAAGATAATCATCCGGTGAATGGTACATGGTATGTAGATATCAGTTTTGATTAGCAGTATTCATTACACCACCCTCTCTTAAATATCTCCACAGCAGCACCGCCAGCGCCGCCCCTATCGTGGGCGCTGCTAAGTAAAGCCATAAATGCTCGGTATGACCCGATACGATGGCTGGCGCAAATGAGCGTGCCGGGTTCATAGACGCTCCGCAGATGGGCCCGGCGAACATCGCCTCTAAAGCAACCACTGCGCCGATAGCCAGGCCTGCAAACATACCCTGCTCCATGCTGCCCTTGGCAACGGCAATGATCACCAGCATCAGGAAGAAGCTAAGTATCAGTTCCAGGATGAAGGACTGCATGTCCGATCCGGCAGGTAGTGTTGCCCCCAGCAGCTCGTTGGCCGGGAAAAGATATCTTAAGGTCAGGCTGGCAAGGGTTGCACCGGCCAGCTGGCTCACTATGTATGGCAGCAGTTGCCTGGCAGGGAAGTGCCCGGCAATGCTGAAGGCTATGCTTACAGCAGGATTGAAATGTGCGCCCGATACATTGCCTAATGCATAGATCATGCTCATTACTATCAGGCCAAAGGTCATGGCAATGCCTGCGTGGCTTACACCGCCTCCCGTTTGCTGATCTATAATGATGGCGCCTGTGCCGCAAAATACCAGCGCAAAGCTGCCTGTCAGTTCCGCTATATATCTTTTCATGTTTAGCAGCATCCGCTGCCCGGTGTGCAGCAGCTTTGTTCAGGAGCTTTCAGGTCAGCTAATGATATTTTTTGTTTCTCTACGGGTATGCCGCATTTGTCTGCTGCAAGGCAGGCTGTTTGCTTAGCCACCAGCAGGAAGTCCTTGCCGTCAAATGCCAGGTCGTACTTACCAATAGTGTCCGATTGGTATTCCACTTCTATCTCCAGGTCTTCCATGCCCAGCACTTGTTCCGACAGTGCAATAATTTTCAGCAGCTTTGCTGCCTTCAGCCTGTGCTCATAGTCGTTGGCATTCCACAGCTGGAAGTTGGCTACCTTTTCGTGGCGAACGGTACCGCCGCAGTCAATAAAATCTTTGGTGATGATGCCCACCTCGGTCACGTGAAAATGTTCAGGGACAAGTGTACCATTCGGCAGCCTGAAGTTCAGTGCCTCTGCGCCTTTCAGCAGTTCTTTTATTTCAGATAGTTTCATGTTGTATTTTTTTGTTACAGCCAGTAGCTTACAGCGCTGGCCTCAGTTATAAATTCACTTACTTTTTCTTTTATCTCGTCTCGCACTGTTCTTATCTGTTGCAGTTTTTCTTCTTCCGTTCCCTGGAATTGTGATGGGTCAGGAAAGGACCACGACAGTCTTTTTACCTTTCCGGGAAATACAGGGCATTTCTCAGCACTCGCTGCATCGCATACGGTTATTACGGCGTCAAAGTTCTTGCCTTGCTTTATAAATTCAAAGGCTTCCTTGGTTTTATTACCGCTAATGTCAATGCCCGTTTCCTGCATGGCTTTCACCACAAGGGGGTTCAGTGTGCCTTTTTCTATCCCGGCGCTTTCGGCTGTAAATTTATTATTGCCCAGCTCATTTAAGAACGCCTCTGCCATCTGGCTGCGTGCCGAATTGTGGATGCAAACAAATAAGACTGTGTACATGGTTGTTTAGTTAATTGTAATATTACGATGGATGCAAATAAATTTTTTTAACAACAGCTGCCCTTCATAGATACTTCTTTAAAGAACTGCATAAACACTGCCCTGTAGTTGTTCCATACAGTTTCATTAATGCAGTAGCACACACTCGTACCTTCCACCGTACCCTTTATCAGGCCCACATTTTTCAGCTCTTTCAGGTGTTGTGAAATGGTAGCCTGTGCAAGTCCCAGTTCATCCACAAGGTCTCCGCAAATACATGCGTTCGTTTTCAGCAGCTCCTGCAGTATGGCAATACGCGCCGGATGCGCAATAGCCTTTGCAATAGCTGCTATATCATTTTGCTTTTTAGTAAACAAATCCGTCTTGGTCGCTCCCATATCAATCGCAATATTACGATTGATTATTTGAAAATCAAAAAATACATAACTGCGCAATTACCAATGTCTATAGTTAGCAGGCATTTACATCATTGGGTGGGGGCGTGAGGTTCTTAAATTGGACCAATTCATAAAATGTGATCTCGCGTTTTTTACTGATAGCGGGATCGTACACGTAGCCATTGCCGAGCCAGATGATGCCATTGCTAAGTGCAGGTACATAATTGGGATGGTTAGCTTTTGTCTCATCTGCTGGATTTTTTATTTCCGTCTCTTTGGGAGGTTCTTGCTGCGGAATGTCGCTGCTGTCAACGGTATTAGTGTTTTGTGGAATGTCACAAAATGTCGCATTTTCCTCCCAGGGGCCTGGCTCAATGTGGCAATGTGGTGGAATGTGGCTTAAAATATTGTCATCTATATCTTCGTCTTCTATCTCATCAGTCAGGAACATATCCTGGGCGATGTAGAGGCGTTTCTTGCTTGTCTTTTGCCTTACGAGTGCATCTGCGTGTGTGGCGATGGTCTTGCTAAGAGCAGGGTCTTGCTTGCTGATATGGTCGATGAGTTCAGTGTATATCTGCATATAGTTGGATACGGGCTGCTGTTTAAAGCTTTGGATATTCATGATGAGCCTGCGTTGTACTACTGATTCTTCGACCGTCGGTATTCCACCCTTTTGATGAATGGTTTCGTTGAGGACTGCGAGCTGGTTATAGAAGTCTTGCAGGAGCATGGCGGGTGATTGCTGGGCAGCGATGCGCAGCTGACGCCACTGGCCTTGCTGTATCCAGAGGCCGACTGTTTTACGATTTACATTAAGTATCTCTGCTATTTCTTGCTGGGTGAGGCCGCCTTGCATGTAGAGCTCGCGGGCCTGGATGTTTTGGTTGGGTTTCATAGTGTTTATAAGAAGTTTATTTATGTGGCAATATGATGGAATGCGACAATGTGATGCCAAGTACAGTGCAGGTAAGATTAAAAGAGCTTTTTTGATGTAAAGTTCTGGCGGGTTTTAGTTTTGGGCAAATCGGGTTTTTATGATAATACAGTTACTGTATAGATTTAATACAGATAGCTGTATTATGATAGAGAGAGTTGGGCTTATAATTATTTGTCTGTGAATGTTCTATACATAGTGCTGTAATTCGAGAGAATTTTTGAAGTAATTGCTCTTCCGGATTTGCAATGATTGCAAATCCGGAAGAGTGAATAATTTTACTTTGATAATGCACTTTTATAATTAAATTGAGATAATGTGAATTGATGATATAAAGCCATTTTAAAATTTAAAAATGAAACTTTTTAGCTTTTTTAAAAAGAAAAAAATAAGTAAAGCCGAAGTGGCCGACACGTCAATGCCATCTCCAGAGCAAGCATTATTTGGCAAAGCAGCTTTGACTATTATTGGCCAAACGATAGAAGGCTATGGATTCGTTAAACATGCGATGGAGATTAAAGCTTATTCAACAAATATTGTATTCAGAAAGGCTGAGCAATACATCAAAATTTACAGCACAAATTATCCACTTGATTATCCTTATTACTATAATGTCATATTAGGAGAAGGAGATAGTGAAAATTTTATTGAGTGGGATTGGAATTCAATAGCACTTTGGCAAATCGCTAAAGCAATTGATCCAAATGCGTTAATCAGTTCCTATGATTTCCCAATTAATGAAAATGTCGAGCCAAGTATTCAACAGGCTAATGCAGATTTATTGAAGTATGGCGTTAACTTTTTGGAGGGAGACTTAAAACAGTTTCATATAGTGAGAAGCGAAATGAATCAAAAACGTGAAGCGTACAAAATTCTTTCGAAAGACCAAAATGGTATTTATATATCAGCTGATGATATGCAAAGTGCTGAACAAAAAAGAAAATATAGCTGACTTACAGAAAAGTTATTGCCCTTATTGCTTGCACATAGAAACGGGGATTGCAAATCCCCACCAGTTTGCTTTCGGATTGCAAATCCGAAAGAGCGGGAAAATTATTGTTCAATGTAGCAGTGAACGATGAAAGGTGCTAACGCCGTGGGTGCTAAATAGGGTGATGTAGCC
>JBQCEX010000585.1:0-4872 GCA_051959855.1 Flavipsychrobacter sp.
TAGTGGGCATAGAGAAGATGCTGCCTTCTATCAATGACCTTTCTTTATTCTGGCCGCTGCTGGCTACCTATGGTACAGGGCAACAGGTAACGGTGTATAACAGCATCTTTATGGGCCCTCGCCAACCCGGCGAAACAGATGGCCCTGATGAAATGTATGTGATACTGCTGGACAATGGTCGTACCAACCTGCTGAGACAGGAGGTGCGCGAGAGCATGTACTGCATACGCTGCGGCTCTTGCCTGAATGCCTGCCCGGTGTATAAGAACATAGGCGGTCATGCGTATGGTGCAACTTATAGCGGCCCTATAGGCTCGGTGATAACACCGCACCTGAAGGGCATGGAAGAATACAAGCACCTGAGCTATGCATCGAGCCTGTGTGGTAACTGCACCGAGGTGTGCCCGCTGAAAATAAACATACATGAAATGCTGCTGGAGAACAGGCATATAGCAGCAGAGGAAGATAACCTGAACGACTATAAAGAGAACACTGCCTGGAAAGCCTGGAAGCTGGCCATGCTGAACCGCAGGCTGATGAATATGGCCGGCGCAGGCATAAAAAACAAAGTGGTGAACAGCCTGTTTAAAAACAGCTGGGCACTGCATCGCAGTAACCTGCACTTTGCGCCAAAGACATTCAATGAAATGTGGAAGGAGCGCAACAAGAGCTAAGCAAACACTATGCAACCAATACCGGTATATAGCGCACAAACAAGCAGCCGCCTGCAATACGTGCTGGACTGGCTTTTTAATGAGCGACTGGGTATGGGTTACAAACTGATAAGCGATGAGGCTGCTGTGAAGGATCTGCACTTCTTTATTTCCTACGGCGATTTTTTTCCGAATGCATTATCTATACCGGCGCTAAACCTGCTATGGGAGCAGGATGTGAAACCGCATACCATACCACTGGGCATATGTGGCGACATACCCTGCCTGTACGATGTAGATGACAACGCTTACAGCCTGCCGTTCGACCTCTTTGCCGCAGCCTTCTTTTTATTGTCGCGGTATGAAGAATATAGTGGCAACTACACACCTGATAAACACGGCAGATACCCTGCCACAGAAAGTATATTATACAAGAACGGCTGGCTGCGCCGACCGCTGCTGGATGAATGGGTGGGACACCTGGTGCAGCTGATGCAGACACAATTTCATCAGCACGTTCAGTTACCTGATTTTTCCTTTCAGCCTACTTATGATATTGATATAGCTTACTCGTACCGCTACAAAGGTTTTCGCAGGGCTTTGGGTGGTTTTTTGAAAGACCTGTCGGCGGCTAAGCTGCAAAGAGTAAAGGACAGAGCGCTGGTGTTGCTGAGCGATAAAAAAGACCCTTATGACAGCTATGATTTTTTGAGCGGGTTGCACAAAAAATATGAGCTTAAGCCTTTGTACTTTATACTGGCTGCGTTGCGTTCGAGTCCTTTTGATAAAAACATTTCACCAGCGCAACCTAAGATGCAGGCATTGATAAAGCGCCTTGCTGAAGAGGGTACTATAGGTGTGCATCCATCTTACAATACCGACAAAAGCGGTATGCTATATGAAAAGGAGATACTGGAGCAGGTAAGCGGACAGGACATTACTATCTCACGCCAGCACTATATAAGGCTCATGCTGCCGCATACATACAGGGCGTTGATAAATGAAGGCATTACAGAAGACTATAGTATGGGCTATGGTACACATCTTGGATTCAGGGCAGGTACCGGTAGTTCATTTCTTTGGTATGATCTGCTGCATGAGGCCATAACTGAGTTACGCATTTATCCTTTTTGCTTTATGGATACTACTGCACACTATGAAGAGAAGCTAAAAGTGCAGGAAGCCTTTGAAGTATTGCGCAGCATGAAGGAATACCTTGAAAATACAGGCAGTATGCTCATTACTATCTTTCACAATTTTTCACTGGGCACAGAAGAACAGTGGAGCGGCTGGGCGGAAGCTTATCAGTCTTTTGTTGCAGTAACTGCAGTTTAATTATCTTTTCACCAGCACGTTAGTACCTACACCCACCAGGCTATACAGATCGTCTATGTCTTTGTTTTTTATAGCTATGCAGCCATCTGTCCAGCCTACGCCCATGTCTATCATGTCGTCACCGCCCGGCCATATGCCATGTATGCCTACAGAGCCACCCATACGTGCAGTCTTAGGTATCAGTCCTTCTTCTTTTAGGTGATTGAAGCGTGCAATGGAAGAATCATTAGGATAGTTAAGGCCCATGAATTTATGGTACTTCGATGCAGGATTTTTGTTGGCTATCTTAAACCAGCCCTCCGGTGTGCAGCGGTCGCCTTCCATACATTTATTCATGAGGGGGTTGGGACCAAATACGGCTTTATACACACGTATCATTTGTCCGCGGTAAAATACCATGAGGCAGTAGTGTGATTTATCAACCACTACACGCACCATGTCTTTCTTCATTGTATCAGGATTTATGGGCACATGTGTGCCCATAAAAGAATGCTTAGGAATAATGATGGTTTGCGTTACCAGCATGTTGCCTTCCTCATAGCGCACCACACGCACCAGGTTACCGCTTTTATCCTTGTGCTCGTCGATTATCTTTAGATTTTTGGGATGTGCCGCCATGTCCTTATTCTGGGCATGCACATTAATAACCAAAAACAGTGCTGATAAAAGAAGGATAAAACCTCTTATGCCACTGTATACACACTCTATACTGCGTTGCTTCATTTTCCCGTGAGTAGCTTTGAGAACCTAACGAAACTAAAAAAAATTAGCATAAGACAGTGTATATCTTATGCTAAAATTGCTATGAAAATTACTTTTTAATGACTTTTTAAGCTCCGGGCCTTGCCATAGGCTTTTTGTAGATAGGCACTGTGGAGCAAGGCTCGCCATACATGAGCGATTTTACTACCGGGCGCAGGTGCTGGCTTACAGCCACATATGCAGCATCGGGTATTGCTATATCTCCGCAACCCTTTATTACTACACGTTTATCTAAGTACTCACTTTTATCAATAGCTGCAATGCGTTGCAGCAGCAGTTCTTTTTTCAGTTCGGCCTCAGTGCCAAAATACACATAGGCTGCCTGCGGCTGCAGGTATGATGTGGCCAGCATATAGGCCCACACAGGTATGATGGCATCTACCGAGCAATAGAGGGCTATATTTTTACCCTGGTATTGTGCCCAGTCGTGTGTTTGCAAGCTGGCGCGATAGTCTTTCTCCCTCAGTATCATCTCCCTGAACAGAAAAGGCTTCAGGTCGAAAGCCATGATTTCTTCGTCAGTCACTATATAGTTTGCCAGGTCCAGCGTTATAATGCCACTCTCCGCTACCTTATTTACAAATGGTTCCATCTGCACTTATTGATTTTTTACTATGGCAAAGGTACGCAGGGAATTAGTTTTTGTGGTTATGATGAGATAGGGTGTGTCTATGGTGTGGCGGGGCTGTAAATATAACCGGCGGGCGTACCATTGCCTTTATTTTTTCCGGCAGAAAGTGGTAATCAACAAAAACCTTCTTGTTAACAGCAATCAATCCAATCAACCCTACCTCATCTTCATTGGATACAGGCGTATCGATAAATGAAATGCCTTTCAGATATTTTAGCTTATTAGTGGCAGCGGGGTTACAAAATTGCAGGTAGTCGTTTGGCTGCACTATTAATAGTGATCTGTCCCTATTTCGAAAATACAGGTAGTCCTTGTATTTGCTGTCTATACTTGCCTCATTGCGTATCGTTGTAAGTCCATAGCTGATTGTGTCATTTCTTTTGCTATCGAAATATAAGACATAAATCCTCGGGCCTAATTCGTTTTTTATATTATTTACAAATACCTGCACGGAATCGTACATAGCCACTTCGAGGCTCAAGTCATATGAGATGCTTGTTTGCTTCTCCTGTGTATTACATTCTTCAAGAAGTATAAGAAACGGGATAAAGAACAATAAGTTTTTCATGGTGCTACTTTACTATAAGACTTAATATCGCCTGCATTTCCATAAATATGAGTATGCTATTATTTGAAGCCGAGTAATTGTAACAATGAATGTTTGAATGTCACGTTCCCAGGGAAAAGTGTTTGGGATATTTTGTGTTGCTGCATTGGCTGGAAGTATTGAATTTGCTGAGTTATTATGTAAAAGGCAAATGTCACAAAACTCCCAAAATGTCGCATTTATCTCCCATGGGACATTTTAATTTTAGGGTTTACAGTATGTCAAAGAACTACGCTTATGCGCACTCTAAGAGTGAAGCATAAGCATCTGGCAATTTAGTGATTTTAACATGCGGGATGCAAGAAAAGATATGCACATTGACAAATGAAAAAGTCAAAATTAAAAATTCAAATTTGTTGGTTTTGTCTGGTGAGCTGGTTGGCAAGGCGCTTGCAAGGAGGGAAAAGAAGAAATTATTCTTTGTTTTTGTATCGATACCAGATCGGTAACCCTGCTAAGATTGCTAGTATGATGAAAAAAATGCTGTACCTATATTTTTCCGATTGAAAAATATAGCAATCACCTAATTGGCTTTTAATAGCAAATACCGGCAATGATGCAAATTGCACCAGGAGCGATAAAAAGTTTAACGCCACTAAAAGCCACAGAAGAAAGCTGCTGCTTATTTTTCTTGTCCAGTATAAAACATATGGAATGATTACAACGAGACCATAAACATCCATTATTCGGTATAATGCACAATCATTCATATGGGCTTGGCATTAATCATGAATATAAATGTAACTTTTTCTTTGTTGGCATCCCAAACAAGGGAGGAATCTGTTAAAACCTGAATGAAATATATTTGATCAGTGAAAAAACAACACCACCTAAGTGAAATAGCATGGACGGCCCTTAAGATGGGATGCATTGGCTTTGGTGGT
>JBQCEX010000586.1:0-4533 GCA_051959855.1 Flavipsychrobacter sp.
GATTACGGGTTCAATTACACCTGGTATGATAGGCCGATAGATTCTCTTGTTTCCAGACAAATACCCGGCACTTTAGGCTATCAAACAGCAACAGATACTTTTAATATTCCGGGATACCATTCAATAACGGTAGTTGCGATGGCTTCAAACCAGTGCCAATATATGGACTCTATTAAAGTATTGGTGGGCAAACCTGTTGCAGGATTCAAAGCTAATCCCTTAGTTGCTTGCATACCGTCAACTGTCACTTTTACTGACACCAGTCACGATGTATCAGGCGCATTTATTGCTAAGAGATTCTGGACGTTTGGCAATGGGGACACACTGACTACCCGCAATAGCATTGCTTATGACACATACAAGAAGAAAGGCAGAGACTCTGTTAAGTTAATAGTAACTGACAACATAGGTTGTAAAGATTCGCTCACTAAGCAAAATTTCATAACAGCTGTAAAACCTATTGCGAACTTTTATGTCAGTGATGCAACGCCATGCAAGTTTGAAACTGTTTATTTCTATAATTATAGTAAGCCGGATACAAGCTCAACTGATACGCTAAAGTCATATTCCTGGACATTTGGAGACGGTGACTCCTCTTCAGCGCAAAGCCCTACTCATATATATGATGATACAGGCAGCTACACGGTACGATTAATAATACACGATACCTATGGCTGTTCTGATACCATGACGAGGCTGAATTTTATAAATATACATCAGCCCCATGCGTCCTTCACAATGGATGATTCAACCAGCATTTGCCCTCCGCTGCATGTGCAGTTTACAAATACATCTATAGGGGCAACAAATTACTATTGGGACATGAGTGATACTAACTCATTTACTATTACAAATCCCGGGCACACATTTACCACCTCGCGCTATTATACCGTAACACTGGTAGCCCGTGATGCTAACGGCTGCATGGACACAGCAATAGGCCATGTAAATATTTATGGGTATAATGGGGCATTAACCTACGGCCCCAACTTAGAAGGCTGCGCTCCGTTAACAATAAACTTTACCGCCAGCATTGTTAATGCACCCTTATCGGTATGGGATTTTAATGATGGGTATACCTTTAGCGACACGTCAGGTTCTGCTACTACTTCGCATACTTACATTTATCCAGGTGCTTATGTACCTAAACTGATTTTGAGTGATGGTAAAGGCTGCAAAAGCGGCAGCACAGGTTTGGATACTATAAAGGTAGATGGCGTAATAGCCCGCTACCATGTGAACGTTCCCTGCATAGGAGACACTACAACCTTCAGAGATTCCTCATACAGCTATTTTTCACCAATAACAGGTTGGTACTGGAGCCTGAGTGGTGGGTTGCATAGCACTTCAAACTATGCGGTAAACAGATATAATGATACCGGTAAATACTATGTTAACCTGATAGTAACCAATGCGAATGGTTGTAAGGATACATTGGACGACAGTGTAATGATTCATGGGCTGCCAACAATAGATGCCGGCCCCGATACTGTGATATGTATAGGAGATGCAGCCACATTAATGCCTAATGGCGGTATAAGCTACATATGGAATACAGACCCGACGCTAAGCTGCAGCAATTGTACTAATCCTAAGGCAAGCCCAAGTGTACCTACTACCTACACTGTAATGGGTATGGACGTATATGGTTGTAAAAACACAGATACGGTAACTGTGAGGCTGCAAACAAAGACAACCAGCGTGCTGGATAATGGCGGTGATATTTGCCAGGGCGACACGGCCCATCTTCATGCATCTGGCGCACAGATTTATACATGGTCGCCACCAGATTCGCTGACAAACGCAAATATTGCTAACCCGCTTGCTTTCCCGAGAAGCACTACAACTTACACTGTGATAGCGCGGGAGGGTAGTTGTACACCTGATACAAATAGTACAGTGGTAACTGTACATCCTAAGCCGATAATAAGTGCCGGTAATGACGTGACTATAGTAGGAGGTGAATCTACCACACTGCAGGCAAGCGGCTCTAATATTATCAGCTTCCTTTGGGACTCTACTCAAACGCTAAGCTGCCTGACTTGTTCAAATCCGGTTGCAACACCAACTGTTACCACAACATATGCTGTAATCGGTATTTCAGATTTCGGCTGTAAGGATACTGCGGATGTGACCGTAAATGTGAAATGTGATAAAAGCCAGGTATTTATACCCAACGCATTTACACCTAATGGTGACGGGCAAAATGATGTATTCTTCCCACGTGGTGTGAGCATTAGCCATATCAAATCATTCAGAGTTTATGACAGATGGGGTGCAATAGTTTTTGAGAAAACAAACATAAATATCAATGATGAATCAAGTGGCTGGGACGGCACTTATGGAGGCACAGCGCAGCCTCCTGCCGTATATGTGTACCTGATAGATGCTATATGCGAATCAGGGCAGGAAATGGTATTGAAAGGTGATGTAACTATAATCCGTTAAAGCTGAGGAGCATGAAAAGAAAGAGTTTTTATCAAATACTATTAGGATGCAGCCTGCTGGCATCATCATACCTGCATGCGCAGGACGTTCACTTTTCACAGTTTTATGAAACTGCGATATTGCGCAATCCCGCACTTACAGGCGTATTCAGCGATAATTATAAGGCAGGCGTATTATACAGAAATCAATGGAGCAGCATTAGTAACCCATACCAGACAGGGCTAGTTTCTTTTGAAGCACACAAGAATATCAATGACCAGTCTAATGATTTTGTGAGCTTTGGCTTACTCGGATACTACGATAAGGCGGGCAGCATAGATATGCAGACTACCGCTGTATATCCGGCGCTGAGCTACAATAAATCTCTGGGGGATAAGAACAACTCCTTTCTTTCTGTAGGTTTTACCGGCGGCTATGTTCAGTCGAGCTTTGACCCTACTAAGGCTACCTTCAACAACCAATATGTAAACAATAAATTTAGCGCGAGCAATCCGTCAGGCGAAACCTTTCCTAATACAAGTATTCACAATTGGGACGTAGGTGCGGGTATTAATTTTAACAGTAGTAGCGGAGATAAGCTTACTTATGTGTTAGGTGTTTCAGGCTATCACTTTTCGCAGCCTAACTCTTCCTATTTTAAGAACAGTGCTATAAGAGAACAAATGCGCTGGAATGTAAATGCAGGACTGAATTACCTTGTAAGCGATGTGTACTCTTTCCAGGCGCAGGTTAACTATGCGCAGCAGGGCAGTTATACTGAAATAATATTTGGTGCCATGCTGGGCTGGAATAAACAAGCAGAGGCCAATGATATGGCGTCGCCCTTTGGCTTGTACGGCGGCCTCTTTTACCGCTACCAGGATGCCATAATACCTACGCTAAAGCTGAAATACCAGAGTTACTTCTTTGGTGTAAGCTATGATATTAATGTATCTACATTAAAGGCCGCCAGCGATCTGCGTGGCGGCGTTGAACTTTCCATCTTTAAGACCGGCATGTTTAAAGACATGAACGGAGACAGGGGGAAAACGCTATGTCCGAGCAATTTTTTCTAGTATAATTCTACTTAGAAATAAAGCCCCGAATTCGCTTCGGGGCTTTTGTATTTTATACTTAAATCTATTAATAATCCATTCCGCCCATTCCCGGAGGCATACCTGCAGGAGCAGCAGATTTTGGTTCTGGTTTGTCAGCAACTACGCATTCGGTAGTCAGCAGCATACCAGCTATAGATGCAGCGTTTTCAAGTGCTACGCGGCTTACCTTAGTTGGGTCTATAACACCAGCAGCAAACATGTTTTCGTATGTTTCTGTGCGGGCATTGAAACCAAAGTCGGCTTTACCTTCGCGTATTTTCTGCACTATGATAGAACCTTCAAGACCGGCATTCGCTACGATCTGGCGCAGTGGTTCTTCCAGAGAACGGCGAACGATAGCCACACCTGTTTTTTCGTCGTTGTTCTCTGTGCTGATGCTTTCAATAGCTTCTATAGCGCGGATGTAAGCAACACCACCACCAGGCACTATACCTTCTTCAACGGCAGCGCGTGTAGCATGCAGTGCATCATCTACGCGGTCTTTCTTTTCTTTCATTTCAACCTCAGTAGCAGCACCTATGTACAGTACAGCAACACCACCACTCAGCTTAGCAAGACGTTCCTGCAGCTTTTCGCGATCGTAATCGCTGGTAGTAGATTCCATCTGAGCTTTGATCTGGTTAACGCGGGCAACGATATTTTCTTTTTCACCTTTACCGTTTACAACTGTAGTGTTGTCTTTATCGATAGTGATGCTTTCTGCCTGGCCCAGAGATGCTATAGTAGCATTTTCCAGCTTGTAACCCTGGTCTTCGCTGATAACAGTACCGCCTGTTAATACAGCAATATCCTGCAGCATTTCCTTGCGACGGTCGCCAAAGCCAGGAGCTTTTACAGCGGCTACACGCAGCGTGCCACGCAGTTTGTTTACCACCAGCGTTGCCAGTGCTTCACCTTCCAGATCTTCGGAGATGATCAGCAGCGGAGCACCTTGCTGGGCCACTTTCTCCAGGATATGCAGGATGTCCTTCATGCTGCTGATCTTTTT
>JBQCEX010000587.1:0-4098 GCA_051959855.1 Flavipsychrobacter sp.
AATCAGGCCACTACGATATTGTAAGCTTTATTAAAAATTAATGCATTGACAGTTCAGGCAATTTTGACATTGTCGCTGGGCTATGATAAGTGGATGCAACACCTTTTGTAGTAGCTACCAACTTTACCGTCCTTAAAAAGTCATCCACCGAACGATTAATTATTTTTTTACATCCACGGGTAAGCCTGGCTGATTTTCGCCCTCTTTCTATTTTATAATTATCCCTTAGCCATACAACTTTTAGTGAAAGTTCATTATTTAATGCTTTCACTTTATGCATTAATTCTTCAAAGGATGGCGCATAACCCTTCTCAATTATCCCCCTGGTAATATCTTCCACATACTCGCTTGTTATTGTTTCAGCTATCTGGCTGAACAACGTAAGTGACTGTTTACCAAAGAGATTTGGAATCTGAGACAACATAGGTGTTGGTTTATAAATTTCAATACTAAGGTATAAAAACTGTAACTCATTGATAGTTACCTATTTGTTATTATACCATTTTCAAGGTTATACAAAGTAAACCTATTTAATTCATAAAAACAAAAAACGACATACGTGAAGAAGTACGCTGTCGTTTAATTATAAAATGAATTGGATTTACTATTTCACTTCTATTACAGCTTGCGATGCTGCTAAAGGCACATCACTGCCTGCATCAAGAGCGGCTACAATAGTATACTTCCCCTTTGCCAGGTCTTTAGGTAATTCTAATTCTACGTATCGTTTCTGATCAGGGAAAATGGGAAATCTTTTAGGTCCTACTTTTATTTTCTTAGCATCCTCACCACCTTCCAGCGGAGAAAGCTCCAGGTATGCTGAAACACGCATTTGAGTACCGCCGGTATTCTGGCAACCTATTATATAATGCCCTTTTTCATTAGGGACACTTTTAAAGGCAAGCATTTTGATTTCTTTACTCATCAATGGTGGTGTCTGGTAAATATGTACCCCCATGCGCATCTGGTCAGATATAGCTGCAGCTCTTTTCACATCACTTGCTATAGGGGCTACCATTTCATTTACTGTTTCCAGGAATAACATACACCATTTCATTTCACTTGCTGCACCTGGTGAATCCGGTACCGTCATTCTAATATTTAATGTAACGCTTTCGTTGGGCTGTAGATCTACAAACGGCTTATCTAGGGTTACCCAGTTAGCACATGAGTGAACAAAGGTACCCGCTGGCTGATAAACATGTCGACCTAACGAATCACGATAAAAATCCTGTATGTAGATTTTGAAGCTTTTTCTTTCCTTTAACGTATTGCTGACTTGTAGTTTTGCAATAGCTGTTTGTCCAGCACCCAAAGTAAATTCAACTGTTGCAGGGTTTACAGACAAACCACCTTGTGCATAGCCAAGGTTGGCTGCGAAAACTAAAAATAAAATAGGAGCAAGTAACCTATTCATAAATTTATACTATTTTTGATTTGTAAATATTTTGGTTGCAAAAGTAGTTATTTTATATTTCCATATAGTAAATGCCCCCATGAAATCGCTTTTTTTTACATTATTTATTATATGCCTATGTAACCCTGGCGCGTTTGCACAAGCTGCCAATCCTGATAATAACCTTGGGCTAACAGTTAATCAGCCGCTTATTTTTTCTTACAATTTTGCTGACGAGCTCATACATGACAAAATTATTAATAACGCGCTCGAATTAAGGATACGTGCAGCACAGTATAATACTAATGTATATGCAACTTTAGTTATGGCTGGTACTGACATTACCGATTTTTCCAAGCAAATTTCATTACGACTTAGAAATAAGACTTCCATTAGCGCTACCGCAGGAGCTGCAAATAACGATGTATACTTATTAAATACTCCAGCATTATTGTTTTATCAGCCACGCATGACAGACAATGCACCTTATTATTCTTTTTACTATGATTTAGTAATGCACCCATTTACCAATCAGGTTAGACCTGGTACTTACAACTTCTCAATCATTTTTACAATGACACAGCCATGAGGAAACTATTATTCTTTATATATATAGGAGTAGCTTCACCATTCTGTTGTCTTGCACAGTCAAATGGATTGTTTTCGCTAAGCCAAACAGCCAAAGGCACTGTGACACTTCCTGCATTACAAGATCTTCGTGTTACTGCTTTAAGTAATGCAATAAATTTTGAAGGCGCTAAAGACTTTAATAATGGTAAACATGTTACCAGCCAATATCAACTAAAGGTTTTAAGCAATATCCCCTGGGCAGTTACCGTACGCGCCAGCGATCCGGTGCTTACCCCGCTTACTTCTACTACCCCAAGGGACGTTTCTGTGGAAATAGTTCGTTTAAAGCCGGCAACTAACGGCAAATACATTACACTTTCCACAGCACCGCAAACTATTCTTATCAGCGATAATAATAATGTAGAGAATACATATTATATAGATATGCAATTCAACCCTACCTGGCACCTGCCGGGAGGTTCTTATAGCATTCCAATTGAGTTTACCTTAAGTCCCCAATAGCATTATTTTTTATTTTTTGAAGGGCATGTTCAATAGCATGCCCTTTTTTGTTTGTTTATCCCTATCAAAACTGATCAGTTTAGGCCATTATTCCGACATTTTTAACTAAATTTTATAGAATTAATATCACAGTATATTGTGAATATGCTGTGAATTAGTGTGAATAAGAGTAATTGAATTGTTTAGACCACACTTTACAAAATAATATATAAACAATAGTTTTCAATAATAAAAGTTATTAATTAATCTATAATAAATTGTATATCAATAATTTAAAAAAAATATAGAATACTTGGTAGCGACCCTTAAGATAAATATCTTAAAAATGTGGATAACACATTCATGTGGAATACCAGAGATATTAAAATACAATTAAAACCCTCAAATCTATTTTTAAGTACATCATCATTTATATTTTATCAGAATTTCCTAAAATTCTTTTCAGTACTGCGTTTGCCGGGATTGCTGGTACAAAATAAGATAATCAAGCATTGCAACTGTTAGTCCATAAAGACTTCATTTTTTAAAGTAAAATCCACTTTTTGTTGAATAGTGGTGAATAACTAAGACATCATACCGCCTTTCTCCGAGCAATCTTTGTGTCATCAATTCATCTCTTTAACCATCAAAATTTTTAACAAAATGAAAAAAGTAATCCTCGCATCGCTCGCAATGGCAGCTTTTGCAACAGCTAACGCTCAGTTAAATTCTACTGACTTCGCTCCTAAAACTGCTACTGTTCATGACAACGTACAGGTTCAGGTTCCAAACGTACTGACTCTTAGCCCTAGCGGTCAGTCTGTAATTCTTGCTTCTTCTGACCTTTTAGGTGGTGTAGTAAGCGGTTCTCAGACTTATCTGGTTTCTTCTAACAAAGAATGGATGGCTTCTTACAGCATCACTGGTGCTACTGGCAACGAAGATGGTAAAACTTACACTCACGGTGACGCGACTCACTTTGGCTGGAACGGCGGTACTGCTTCTAACACTGACGACGGTGATGACAACAACATCATGCCTTTAAGCCTGCTGTCAATGAAAGTTACTGCTCCTACTTCTTCTCTGGAAGGTGGAAGCCTTAGCAACATCACTTGGGGTTCTAGCTACACTCCAGTTCACACTGGCGGTTCTCAGCAATTCATCAACGAAGGTACTTGGGGTGCTAGCCTGCCTTTCACTCTGAACTATCAGTACAACTTCAACACTTGGAACTACATGGGTGGTATCTACCGTGCTGATGTTACTGTAACTGCTTCTCAGGAATAAGCTTAATTCTTCTCTTATTAAATTAAGCCCTTCTCCGGAAGGGCTTAATTTTAAAAATCAGGCGTTCCCTATCTGACGCAAATTACCAACACGGTAGAGGAAACTGTAGGCGGTATAGAGAGAGAGCATTTATCAAAAGTTAGCACATTAATGATCTCTGGTGTTAAACATATTATCCTTCTATTGGCATTTTCCTTCACGCTACTTGCATCTTACAATGCTATGGCACAAGGCAGTCCATATTACAACATCACATTCAAGGATTCTTTGCAAAAAGAACCTTCATCGCCATTCTTATACAACAATCTTACAGTAAAAAATAATTTTAATAAGCTTATTAGTCT
>JBQCEX010000588.1:0-2802 GCA_051959855.1 Flavipsychrobacter sp.
ACCGTAAACAGTATTGTGTACAATGCTGTTGTAAGACTGCTGGCTCTCGCTATGGCTATTACAAAAGCTAGTACACACCATACAGTTATGTCCCCTGCTGCTGCTGCTGTAAGGGCAATGATTCCTGTTTTGGTAGCAGTCATCTTACGCTCGCTAATGATACGTGCAAGAACAGGGAATGCTGTAATGCTTAGGGTTACGCCAATAAACAGGGAAAAGGCATAGAAGGGAATGTTGGCTGGTGCAAAGCGACTATAGAGATAATAAGATAGCACTATACCTAATCCGTAAGGCACTACTATACTGGCATGGCTGATCATAAAGGCCGTCCCTGCCTTTCTTTTAATGACACTTATATCCAGCTCCATTCCAATGACAAACATGAACAGAATAAGCCCTACCTGGCTAAGCATTTGAAGGTTACCTAAAGAGCTTGGTGGAAAAACAAAATTTGTAAATCCGGGTATAACACTGCCTAAAAGGGAAGGGCCAAGTAATATGCCCGCAATGATCTCTCCCATAACGGCAGGCTGTCCTATCTTCTTGAATAAGTAAGCACATACTCTTGAAGCTATGATAATAATGATAAGCTGTAGTATGAATACTGCTAAAGGGTGAGACAAAGCATGAACAATATTTCTCTGCCCTGCATCAGTTTGTGTTACAGAAATATTTATTGAATGCTTCTCAAGTTGTTTGCCGGCGTGTAAAACAATGAAAATAAGCAACAGCAAACCTACTATTGTCGAAAAATAATATAGAATGCTGCGGCTATGTTTCATTACTTATTCTCTATTAGCGTTTTTGTCGTAATGCTTTTCTTGTCTGCGGGGGTAACAACTGTCGTTTGCAGTATCAGCTCATGTCCTTCAGGTATAATAAAGGTCACCGGTTCTGTATATGCCGTATCCTGTTTATTGAGGAAGCTGCTGCTAACGCTATAATAAGTTTTAGCACCTTCCACCGGCGGGGTAATGTTTAGCTCATACTCGCCGGAATGAATTAATGTATCATCGGCATTCACAGCAGTTGGCACACGATAATTATACCCATGTGATTCTAATACTGCAAGCTGATGGGCTACACGGATTTTAGAAAAATCCTGGAAATTTTTATTTGCTGTAGGCGTCCAAGCTACTTCAGAAAGTGCCAGCATACGGGGCAGCAACATGTACTCTACCTTTTCTTCGGTAGGTATATATTCTGTCCATAAGTTTGCCTGCACGCCTATAATATATTTCTGCTCGTCAGCTGTAAGCTTATCAGAAACCGGGTCGTAAGAATATACTTTTTGTAGTGGTGCATAGCCACCTATAGACAAAGGCTCTTGTTTTGATTTGCTTTGCAGGTGATCAAAATATAAACCCCCGCTACCCGGGGTCATAATAACATTATGATGCTGCTGCGCGGCAGCTATTCCTCCTTTCTCTCCACGCCAGCTCATAACGGTAGCGTTAGGTGCCAGACCACCTTCCAGTATTTCGTCCCAGCCAATAATGCTTCTACCATTTGCATTCACGAATTTTTCTATGCGCTGTATGAAATAACTTTGCAGTTCTTCTTCGTTTTTCAGGTCCTGCTGTTTCATTAAGTCCTGGCAAAATGCTGAGTGCTTCCACATTGTCTTGTTGCATTCATCACCACCTATGTGGATGTATTTTGATGGGAACAAATCCATTACTTCCTTTAGCACATCTTCAAGAAAGTGAAAGGTATATTCAGAAGGACAAAACACATCTTTAAAGCCGCCCCAGGTTTCACCTACCTTAATATCTTTTGTAGAATCACAAGTCAGTCCCGGATAAGAGGCAATTGCAGCCATGGAATGACCCGGCATTTCTATTTCAGGAATTACATTTATAAAACGCGCATGGGCATAAGCCACTACATCTCTTATTTCATCCTGCGTATAATATCCGCCATAAGGAGTATGGTCATAGCCTGCAGCAGAGTCGGCATAACGGCCAATTTTAGTTTGCGCCCTTTTACTTCCTACCGATACAAGCTTTGGATATTTCTTTATTTCTATTCTCCAGCCCTGGTCATCTGTAAGATGCCAATGAAAATTATTCAGCTTATACATGGCCATTACATCAAGGTACTTCTTGATAAAGTCGACGGAAAAGAAATGCCTGCAGACATCAAGATGCATTCCTCTGTAAGCAAATCGTGGATAATCTTCTATAGTAAGGCAAGGCAGTTCTGTATATACTGCGCCTTTGTAAGGCAATAACTGCAAAAAAGTCTGTACTCCATAAAACAAGCCAGCGCCGCGCCCGGCTATAATTACTTGCTCAGGAGTAATTGTCAGCCGATATCCTTCAGCAGGTAAAGATGCTGTGTTATCATCAGTTAAGATAATTTCTGTTTTAGCAGGCTTCTTCATTTGCGCTGTAGGCACCAGCTTGTTAGTTGCAAAATGGTCCTTCAAATAATGTGATAAAAACACCACAGCCCTCTGTGACGGTGAGTCTGCAATGATCAATGTTCGCTTGCTAAACTGAAATTCACCAGCACTTTTCTCTATAGAAACAGGTGCAGGAATAATATTTAAATTCGAACCTTCCTGTGCAAATGCCTGAATACAGCTTATTGATATTGCTAACGCTAAAAAATTCTTCTTAATCATTTTTCTATTTTAATAGTTTGTGCCGGCACATTCCAACCTTCTATTGTCACTACCGCATTCATCTTTTTCTCTTTATTAAACCCAATATTTATCGTCTGTTTTTCGCCCGGCAAAATTGATACGTAATTATCACTGTAAAAAGCTGGCAAAATGCGCTTACCAGTTTTTTTATC
>JBQCEX010000589.1:0-3138 GCA_051959855.1 Flavipsychrobacter sp.
AAAAAGAATAATCAGGGTCATCACTTTTTACATTATCACTTAACGAGATATTAAATTTCAGTGTCGAATCCGCAAATGATGAAGGAAATGTAATTTTATTATCTTTAATTGATATTGAAGTTAGAGCGGTATTTGATGAAAATACAATATCCCATATGCCGAATGATTGAGTAAAATTCAAGCTACCTATTGGTGAAACAACCAGGCCAAGATTTCCTTCCGCAACAGAACTCATATTAAAAGCTAGACCAAAGTAGTTTCCAGTGCCATCATCCCGCCGTGCTAAAAAAAGTTTCTGACCGCTGTTATATTCATCCGTAGTAAACATACTGGAATAAGATGGATCTATTCCATAATAAGTCTCAAAACTCAATGCTCTAAAAAGTAAATCTATTTTTGGAAATAATGTGTTTGAAAAAGTATTAGCATCTGCTATTGTAGACAAAACATGTGAGGGCGGAAAATATAAAGACGAAATGTAACTTAAATTATTTTGTATTAATTTTTTAAAATTACTAAAATTAACAGAGCGGGTTTCATAACTATTTCTTATTAAATTACTGGATGAGTCATATTTATTTGGCTTTACAGTTCTCGTTATTACCCCAACAATTTCGAGCAAGGCATTAATTGTAGGCGATGTCCTTTCCAAATGAAGAGCTAGTAAGAAATCAAACAATTCACCTGATAATGTATTAAACTCTGTTTTAACGTCAGCATTTATTGCTGTACTACTGTTTATAGAGGTAGCAATTCCATTAAAAGAATCGAATTGATTTTTAATGGTACTCAGAAGTGCAACAATATCTGTAAAGCTTTCGGGTAAGTCGACCAGGTAGTCAGTTAGATTTGATTCTGCTGTTTCAAAGGTTGCAAGACTGCTTACAAGAAGACTTATCGGGAAATTAGGAATTAAGGAAAAATCCCAACCCAGCTTTGCAAAAAAAATGTTTCTATCATCATCTGATGTACTTCCTTTATACAAGGGGGCAAACATCCCGTCAATACCTCCTATTAGTGTATATAAAAGGTTTGGTTTCATAGTTAGTGGTTTATATTAGTAAAAATTATCTTTCCTAAATGATCAATACAGATTTTAAGGGTATCTGAACCAGTTGCACTAAACAGGGATCTGTATACGTTTGTTTTTTTTATTTGATAAACGCTATATTTTGAACATATTACATTGTAGTCATCATCGTTAAACGCATTGTTGTCCAATAATAAAAACCCCGGATTATTATCATTACCATAAAAGCTAATCGAATTTGTAAGTGATAAATCAATCGGGAAAACATAATTTGAGATGAACTTTCTTTTTTCGAAAATATATAGATATGCTACTCCAAAATCAGCCCCAGAGCCTGTTGATAAATAATTGTAGTAGATTATAAATAAGTAGTAGTAATTACCAACTTTATAATAAAAAGCGTTATCAATATTATTTGTCAGAGCTGTAGCAGGGTCACTGGATAGTCTAATTTTATGCGGCTCAGCAATAAAAAATTTTCCATCGTATATATACCCATTATTTTTAAATTCTATTGCGCTTTTTTTCAACCTCGTGCCAGTTAAGTATTTGTTTAGCTTTTTTTGATCGCTGTCATTTAGCCCAAAATATCTTTTTACCCGGTCATTATATTTTTTTATTCGTTCGTCTGTCAGTTTTAGATTTTCTCTATCATAGTCCGATGGTGAATGCATAATAAAAACCAATGAATCTTTATTCCACAGTTTGACAGAAACGGTGTTAATAAAATCAAACACATTTAATACAGTAACCTTACAATTAATTTTTTCAATTTTTTCCTCAGATATACTTCTAAGAATTGAATCACGAACATCTGAAATATTCTGCGCAACTGCAGTAAAGTGCAGTAATATAGCCAAAACGAAAAAAAAGCTGTTTTTATTCATATACTATTTAATGGTACCAGGTTCAATATAATTATTATAGGAACTTGCCAATCCGCCATGCGCATTTCTTCCATGCGTAGCATTTCCTGATCCTATAATTTTGCCATTATTATACAACACTTCAAAGTTTGCTTCTGCCTTATAAATAATTGTTCCATTGCCACCTGAAAGAAAACCGCCAGCAGATTCATACCAGAACTTTTGGGCAGTACCTGAAGGTGGATTGAATATTGCTTTCATATCTGCCAACTTTGTTTTAGGGTTTCTTGTGTGTACTAATTTATAAATAGCTGGATTCTCATAATTTGTCATTCCCCAAATATCATCAGAATGGACTCCATCTGACGAATTCCACTTAAACCCAGCTTTATATCTTGTTTTGTATGCCTTTCTTGAGGATAAATGAAAGTCATTACCATCCCACCCTAGTCCGCCATGCGAGAAATCTATATCACCTGGATATATTGGAACGCTACTGTCAACAAAATTGTGCGTATCGTACAAACATGCCCGAATAGTCGCAAATACTGCCGACACCATATTGGGGATACGAGTAGATGGTACTGCGTCCATGAAAGCTTTAAACCCCGGGTTGTCGTCATAATACGCCTGATCTGTGGCTGCATTAGCGTTTCGCATATCGCATAATGTGTTGTCAATTTTCCAGGTTACATTTCTAAAGCAACTATATCCTTGTCGAATTTGTTCTCTGTACTTATGAAAAACAACAAAAGGAATAGCTAAACTAGCCCCGGCAATATTCCACGATTCACCATAAGAAGTTCCTGCAATTCGTAATAGCGTTGAATTTGAAACATTCAATTTTTTGTAAACACCAAGTGATGGATGCATATAATATGCATAATCATTTGTATCAGGGTCAAAATGGTTAAAAGACCCATTTGAATTATAATACGTAGAAACCTGCATCACTTGCTTTGTCATCTTTCCCCCTGGGCTTGAGGCTGCACTATTTTTCTTTGCCTGCAAATAGGGAATATAATCTGATGTTAAAGTATTAAAATTATCGACTGTTGTCATAAGGTTTATTTTTATTCAAGTTAAACTAACTTATTATTAATTGCTACCCGCTATAACACGGGGTTTTTAATTATTTTCTGATCTTATTAATTGATGGGATGTATACCTTCTTTAGTTCAGCTCAAAGGCATTCATCACTGCATAATTACCTGCATTGGGGTCTGTAACCCTGAGGTTGTC
>JBQCEX010000590.1:0-3991 GCA_051959855.1 Flavipsychrobacter sp.
ATGAAGCAACTAAAGAATGTATTAGCACGTGTATACTTTCTATATAGCATTTTGCTGTTTATAGCAACAATGTTGGTCGTCTTTATACCGATATGGATCATCTCGTTACTTCCGGAGCCCAAGCGGGCAAGAGCACTACACCCTGTTTTCAGACTGTGGATGAATGTTTATCTGCCGTTAGCCCTTTGTCCGGTACGGAGGAAAGGAAAGCAGCATTTTAAAAAGGGACAGAACTATATTGTGGTAATTAATCATAATTCGCTTGCTGACATACCGGTATCTTCCCCATGGATACCAGGGCCTAATAAAACACTTGCAAAGGTTGAAATGGCGAAAATCCCATTATTTGGTGTGATATATAAAGCTGGATCTGTACTTGTGGACAGGAAAAGGGAAGGCAGCAGGCGCGAAAGCATACTAAGAATGCAGGAAACGCTGGACATGGGTATACATTTATGCCTATATCCTGAAGGAACACGTAATAAAACAGATAAACCCCTGCAGCCATTTTATGATGGGGCTTTTACTACAGCTATAAGAGCACAGAAGCCTATAATACCTGGCGTGATTTTTAATACAGGCTCTATATTACCACATAATAAGGTATTCTGGGCATGGCCGAGGCTTATACAGATTCATTTCCTGGAACCAATATCTACAGAAGGGTTAACTTTGAATGAGACAAGTGAACTGAAAGAAAAGGTCCACAGCATAATGGAAAATTATTATGTGGCTCATTTAAAGAAATAGCTATGAAATACAGTATTATAGGTACCGGGAATATGGCCTGGTTCCTGGCGAGGCGACTGAAGGCTAAGAACTATGAATGTGTGGGTGTATATGGCCGAAATGCCAAGTCTGCCACCCTATTAGCCAACGAGATATATGCTAATACCTGCGGGTCAATAGCAGATGTAAATGACAATGCAGACATATGCATCATGGCTGTATCTGACAAGGCAATAGAAGAACTGGCTAAATTTCTTTCACTTGAAAATAGTGTATTAGCACATACTGCAGGCTCAATAAGCCTGGATGTTACCGCTAATGCGGCTACGGACCGGGTGGTGATATGGCCAGTATATTCTATCTTAAGATCAGACTTACCTGTACATCGTGATATACCTTGTGCATGGGAAGCCAACTCGGAAAAGGCAAAATATTATGCGAAGGCTGTCATTGATTCTTTTACAGATATATCATTTGAAGCAAAGGAACAGCAAAGGAACTGGCTGCATTTAACCGCCGTATTAAGCAATAATTTCATTAATCATTTACTGACCATCTGCGAACAGATATGCGAAAAGCAAGGCATATCGTTTGCAGTATTGCAGCCTATTATAAAACAGACTTTTGAGCGAAGCCTGCACCATTCCCCATCTGAAATGCAAACAGGACCTGCCAAGAGAGGTGATAGCGCTACTATGGACAAACACATGGAACTACTGACTGCCAATCCGGAATGGCAAGAAGTTTACAAAGCGTTAAGCAATGCTATTGAAAAGATGTATACCGATATAAGCCGTTAAACGCGTTTGAAGCATTAACTTTGCGCAAAATCTTAAGGATTTACATGTATACAATAAAATTCAAGTTTGAACAAAAAGGACTGGAACCTGTAACGATAGAAAATGCACAGCCGGGATATAGCATACTGGAAGTAGCCCTGGACAACAATATAGAACTTCATCATAATTGCGGTATGGTGTGTGCTTGCAGTACCTGCCATCTGTACCTGGAAAAAGGCGAAGAATTTGTACCTGAGATATCTGATAAGGAAGAAGACTTTATTGATAGGGCTCGCAACCCTAAATTAAATTCAAGGTTGGGCTGTCAATGTATCCTTGAGGAAGGCAATAGTGGTACGGTGGAGGTTACAATACCTGACCAATCTGTAATACACGGTGATTAATTTTAAATAACGATCAGATTATAATATTATATGGCTCATTACGAACCACCCATTAAATGGAACGATTACGAAGACATAGCTATGAAACTTTATGAAAAGTTTGGCGATGACTTTGATGAGAGCAAGATATACCGGATTCGTTTTACGGATCTGGTAGAATGGGTATTACAACTACCCAACTTTGCCGGAACACGCGAAGAATGTAATGAAGGACACCTGGAAATGATACAAAGCAACTGGGTGTATGAATGGCGCGACAACCAAAACTAATAATGAATAACCTGCTGGAACTTTTTGCCCCCATACGCACTTTCGTATTTGATGTAGATGGGGTACTTACCGATGGCAGCCTGATGCTTACAGAAGATGGCCATATGCTGCGCAGCATGAACATAAAAGATGGCTACGCCATGCAGCATGCCGTAAAAAAGGGTTATAATGTATGGATCATATCAGGCGGCAGATCAGAAGCTGTAAAGATGCGATTGAACAAGCTTGGTATAACACAAGTGCATATAGGTATAGAAAGTAAAAAGGAACTGCTGCATGAAATAGTTACTACTGCAGGGCAAAGCTATGAAGGCATATTGTATATGGGAGACGATATACCTGACCATGCAGCTATGCAACAATGCGGGCTACCCTGCTGCCCCAATAATGCGGTAACTGAGATACGGCAAGTGGCAAAATATATTTCCCCTTACAATGGTGGCAAGGGCTGTGTACGGGATGTAATAGAAAAAGTATTGAAACTAAACGGTGACTGGCACACGCCTGCCTGATAAAGTTATTCAACAATTTCAAAGTTGCCATCCATTTTGAACAATGGTGATTCATCGGTTTTGAAAGCTGCACTTACTTTAAATGCATTTTCCGCGTCCTGCCATTTAATATCTAAAACAGGCTGAGTTTCCGGTGTTATCAGTTGAAGGAACTTGACATTGCCTGCATTTCTTATGAGCAATTGCTTACCCGTTTGCCTCTGGAGTGATTCCTTCACGATTTGGAGCATGCAAACACCTGGTACTACCGGTTGGGCAGGGAAATGACCCTTAAAGATGTCATGAGCAGCATCAAAAATCACCTTGCAGGAATAGCTCTTGCTTCCCTTTTGCTCGTCCGTCACTTTGTAAAAATCATTAATCAGCATGCTCTGTTATCTTTTTTAGTTGAATGGTGAAATGCGCTTTGTGATGTGTAAATAAAACCGAACCAGGCATAGCATGCGGTGATGGCTTGTCTTCAAGATTTATAGTTGTCACTGTGCTATGCTTACCTGTGTTTACTATCTTAGAAAGTTTCCCGTCTTTTAAAATATAATAAACATACCCATTTACGAGCGAAAAACGATATAGCGTTTCATTATCTTTTTTAAATACTTTTTCAGATGCTTTATCTAAGCCCCGCATCAAAAACATATTCAGATCCTTTTCAAGTAGCTTTATAACAGCAGGTCTGTGCAACTGAGGTAGGATGTCGTACACCTTTACAGAGTCGTTGAGATCCCAACCAAAATCGAAGAAATTAAGGCCCATCTCATTTTGAAACACTACACGGGTATTTCCATTATCCAGCTGCTTGAAAAACAAGATTCCACTAAGATGGAATTTTTTGAACAGAAACCTGCCATCTACGGAGCAGCGATAAATTTCCCTGGTAAATTCAGACTTATAGTTAAATGCGGTGGACTTAGTTTCTTTTACCTCATGCAAATTGTGATAAGGCGCAGCACAAGAAGCAAGGAACAGTATAGCAATACTAATTAACCCTAAAAAGTGTTTCATTAAGCGATACGTTGTGCTTCGTGTTCATAAAATCCATATTGGTATAATCGCCACCTTGCTCTGTCATCACGAGCTGATTCACATCAAAGTTGTGCTTGTTAATGTAAACATCAATTTGTTTAAACATTTTACGCATCCCTTCTGTTACCGGCGACAATGACAAAAGATAATCACGGCCATTTTCGTAAGCTGTTACCTTGAAATCAGGGTTCTGGAACACCGAGCCGCGCATACAGTCAATAATAATGCGATTTACAGACTGCATCATCTTACTGTTTCGAGTATTTATTTTATT
>JBQCEX010000591.1:0-2091 GCA_051959855.1 Flavipsychrobacter sp.
AATATTAGTACGTGGCTTAATGGCAGCTCCAGAATATTCATTATCTATATACCTTATCATTGCAGCTCGTTGTACCATTGTTGGTCTATTGGGGTTGCCCGCATTAGGCACTGAGATAAATGGTATCCAGTTTTCGGGGATCGAGTTATTAAGCTTATATCTTAATGTTGCAGAAGTGGGAACCCCAGGCAGAGCAGGAGTAGTGTTATTAGCATTAAGATAACTTAATAAATTAGTATATACATCTTTACCACTAATGCCACCAAACAGATCATTAGGCACGACATCTTCTACACCCCAAATCATTTCTGCCATATCATCTCGCAGAAACAGTACTTTCTCAATAGGCTCACTTTCCATGCGATTTAAGACATTTGGCATCATCAATAATTTTCCAAGTCCAACATCAGATCTTTTAATATTATTCTCATACATATCCCATTTCTGCCAGTTATCTGCAGGATTAGAGCCAGCTCTTTTAATAAGAATCTGTTGATCAAACACATCGGTAACAACTAAACCATTTACCTGAGTTATTGTACCATTGTCAACAACATGCGGGATAAGCAACCAATCGTTGCTATATATTAATCCAAACTCCATTAAAATCAGTTTGGTAATATCCTGCTTCTGAGTAAGCATTTTTGCAAGATCAATGTTAGCATCCTCAAATTGCCACCATCGGCCTGTCGGCATTCCCTTCCATTCAATAGTATGGGGGATATAGGACATGACAACCGGGGTATCTATCACATCATGACCGTCAATGGTGGCATTGCTTACAGAATTAGCCGGATACTCAGTTAATTTATCAGCTGCGTTAGGGTCAACGTCTACAGAATACCAATCAAGATTGTTACCTGTATATTTATCTCCTATTAAAACAGTTTGGTTAGCTCCATTGGTTGCAGCCAGGGGAACGGAAGCTCTGAAAGTATATTCAAGCTTTTGCTCTGACCAGGAATTTTGTGTTGTACTTCCGGGTTGGTAGTACGTTTTGGAAAACCAGGTTTGGAACTGGGTTTGTGCATTTGCGAGAGATGTTGCATTGTATGCGCTATCAGTAGAAACGCCTGTTACGGTAGATGCTGAATTTGATGGTGTGTTTAAATAGGTAACAAATGCCCCACCATCTATAATACGCCCTGAGGTCAGCAACCTGGCTTGCATAGAGCTTTGATTGCTTAAATATTCAGGATAACTACTTGTAAAAGTCTCTTGAATCACAAATACAGACTGGTAATAGTGATAGAGCGTATCCTGGGCATTGCTCTTAAGCGCTTTATACCATTGATAACCAATTTCTAACTGCATACCTAAATCGAAAACTATAGGCAGTCGCTCGATCTTTGCCTCTAATGGAACATTCGTTTCAATAGCCTCAGCATTAGCAGCATTGCTGCTTTGAAACCGATTGATATAGCTTGATTGTGTTTCAATCTTAGCTTTAACCAATGTTCCTCCATCTATTCCGCGGAATTCTCCTACGCGCCATTGCTGCGTTAGAAACCATAAAGCATCATGCACATCTGCAGATATGGTTGGGGTTACGTCATTTATTCTTGCTATAGGTTCCAGGCGTACGTAGGAAACTATTTCAGGTGCTGCCGTGCTGACAGGGACAGTGATATGTGGCATATATTGTTTTTTTAAAGTGATGTAAGGCCAATAGTTGTGTTAAAAACAGTAAGCGGAGCCATAAATGCAGGACCTAAATGGCCGAGAGAGCTGGACGATAAAGTTTCGTACGTTACCGCACGCTTTTTTGCGAGATCAAATGTTTCATTTACCATATCAACTAGGTCATTCCATTGCCAATGCCCTGTGATAACTGGTGTTAAACCAAGTAAAAGGCATTGAGGGGGTTTAGCAAGGGGCTGGTTGTATTGAAATGCTATGCCTGTAGTTTCGCTTTTATTTGGTATAATGTCTATCCACTCATCAATAAATAAACCAACCAAATTTCCGCTGAGTCCTGCAGCAAAACTTGTAGTGCTTCCAGGAATGGATACTCCGAAAGAGGTCCTACCGGTTTTTAGAGAATTAACCGTGTCTGTAACATTTGCGCCAAGCCATCTTTCATATCCATCG
>JBQCEX010000592.1:0-2179 GCA_051959855.1 Flavipsychrobacter sp.
TGTTCTGTATCACTTCTCTAAAGATGCTTTTATTATCATAGTCCGTTCCATCCGGCCCATGCATCACCAGGTTCCATTCACCGCCGGCCTGCATATCCATTTTGCTTATGGTGTTGGTAAATCCGTTTGGCCCCCACCAGTTGGCTACATGCTCAGGATTGGTCCATGCTTCCCACACCAGGTCCACCGGGGCATTCAGCGTTCTCGTAAGTCGTATCTCTCTGTTTACTGTGCTACTTTTTTGATTTTCCATGTCGTTCTTTTTTTAGTTTTTCAAGGTAATTTTCCAATGAGTCAAGCTTACGCTCAAAGTGTTGTTTATATTGTTCCACCCACATGGCCACCTCACCCAGTTGTTCTAGGTGGGCTTTGCAGTAGCGGTCCCTGCCTTGCTGCTGTATAGCTACCAGCCCGCAGTCGGTCAGTATTTTAATATGCAGCGATATGGCCTGCCGCGTCATATCAAACTTTTCGGCTATCGAGTTCACATTATGCGGTTCATTCGCTATCATATTAATGATGGCCCGCCTTGTAGGGTCAGCTATCGCCTGGTATACATCTCTTCTGGCTTTCATAAATTATGCAAGTATCTGCTTGCAAATATATAGGCAAGTATTTAATTGCGCAAATTTTTCCCGATTTCTTTATAAAATCTTTATGTCTGCGCTTATTCATTTTACATGTTATTTATAAGGCGGCGGCTACCTTTGCATGGTAATTAATTGAGATGGAATTGCTTAGCCTGAATACGATTAACAGGAAGTACCAATACTTGCTTAGTTTTTTAATCATTGGCATTGTTTCTTCCGTGTGCTATGCTTCATCGCTTTTCCTGGGCTATCGGGTGGTAGCGTATATCCTGCTCATCACGGTTTCGCTCATTGCCATGGTGTTCGATATACTGCCGGTATTACTGGCAGCTATCCTTTCCGCACTTATATGGGATTTCTTTTTTATCCCGCCTCACTTCACTTTTCAGGTTAGCTCTGCCGAGGATACTATTTTACTTTTTATGTACCTAGTCATTGCTATGGTAAATGCTGTGCTCACTTACAAGATCAGGCGCATGGAAAAAGAAGCGATCCTGAAAGAAGAAAAGGAGAACACGGTCAAGCTTTATAATACACTGCTCAACTCCCTGTCACATGAACTAAGGACGCCTATCGCTGCTATAATAGCGGCTACAGACAATTTGCAAACTGGCAATACCAAGCTGACGGCACAGGACAAATACGAGTTGGTGTCCGAGATTGCAAAGGCTTCCTTCAGGCTCAATCAGCAGGTGGAGAACCTATTGAATATGTCTCGCCTCGAATCGGGCTTCATACGGCCCAAAAATGACTGGACAGATATAAATGAAGTGGTTTATGACACCGTAAAGAGAATCGAAGAAAATAAAATAACACAAAAGATAAGCATCAATATCAACCCTGATATGCCGCTTTTTAAAGTTGATAAAGGTATGTTAGAACAGGTGCTCTATAATATTATCAATAACGCATGTTTATATACCCCTGCCCAAAGTAAGATCGAAGTAGTAGCCATGAGCCATGCGGATGTAATGAAAATTGTTGTTGAAGATAATGGCAAAGGCTTTCCGGATAATGAAATAAATGAGGTGTTCAATATGTTCTACCGCTTACGCAATACAAAAACAGGTGGCACAGGCCTGGGCTTGTCAATTGTAAAGGGTTTTGTAGAAGCCATGGGTGGCACTGTTCAGCTGGAAAACAAAGTGTCAGGTGGGGCAAGGTTTAGTATAAGTATACCCGCAGAAACATCTTATCTCAAAAATTTGAAAAATGAATAAGGCAGCTATATTGGTAATAGATGATGAGGCGCAGATAAGAAAACTGTTGGAAATAACATTGCAAAGCAATGACTATACCGTATTGCAGGCCGCAACTGCAAAGGAGGGCCTGGTAATAGCTGCAAGCCATCCGCCGGATATGATAATCCTCGATCTTAATCTGCCAGACGACAACGGCCATCATGTATTGCAGCAGTTAAGGGAATGGTACACTAATCCGGTTATCATACTCTCCGTACAAAGTGATGAAGAAGATATCATAAAGGCATTGGATAGTGGCGCAAACGATTACCTGGTAAAGCCTTTCAGAACGGGCGAGTTATTGGCGCGCATGCGTTCTGCATTAAAGAATAGCAGCACTGCAGAAGT
>JBQCEX010000593.1:0-2367 GCA_051959855.1 Flavipsychrobacter sp.
CGCTGGCGGTAATCCTGATACCTGAGGTTATTGGTTTTGTACTAATGTCCATTGCAGGCTGGTTGGGTGGCACCCTGGTTTACCGAAACCAGATAGGAGTAGATCCCCGGTATGCAGGTGCAGGCAAATGGAAGGAAGCACACTTAGATGTAGACGGTAATAGGGTAGAGGTATGCAAAGCAGATGAACTAAAGACCGATCAAATGAAGCTGATCCATATCAAAGGCCAGCGAATAGTAATAGCCAGAACAGAAGATGCCTATGTAGCCTTCGACGATCAATGTTCGCATAAGGGCGGTAGCTTAGCTGGTGGTAGTATGATCTGCGGTACAGTACAATGTCCATGGCATGGCTCCCAGTTCAGTGTCGTTGATGGCCAGGTAAAAGCAGGCCCTGCAAAGGAAAGCATTAAAACGTACAAAACAGAAGAAGCTAACGGAGCTATATACCTCGTGCTATAATTTCTGCAGGCTGTCCAATATTTCCTTGCTCACCGTCATGCCTATCTGTTGCATGTGGTTAATTTGCACAGTGGCTTTCTGCTTCTCCCTTTGGCTCATTAGCAATATTAACAGGTTATTATTGGCTAGCGGGTTCTGTGGGTCTGTTTTCAGGTAGCTTTCCAGTGCTTGCTCTGCTAATTGAGATTTACCTTGTATGAGATATATTCTGGCTAGATAGAAATCACATTCATAATAGCCTGAGATCCGTTTCTCAGCCTCAAAGTAGCGTTGCGCCTGCATTATCTGCCCCTGGTTTTGCAGCATCATACCGTAATAGTAGTTGATGTACTTTTGGGTTGAATCCATCTGGTAGGCCTTCTTGATATCTGCATATGCCTTAGCTGTGTCAGTCACCTCACGCTCTCCCAGCATCATGGTAGCATAAGCTGAGTGCGGAGAAGTTGCAACAGCACTTGACCAAAAAGTGAGCGGATCCTTAAAGTTCTGCTGATGGTTGTAGTTTATAATGCTGAATACAACTGCTATTGCTAACGCTATAGTTAATTGTTTTTTAGGCAGGCTATTGTTTTTAAACACTACAGTGTAAGGTAAAATGAACAGTATTCCAACAATCGGCAAATACAGACGATGTTCAAACACCTGATCGTTAAGTCCATTAGGAACTAACAAAGCAGGCAATAAGAACAATAGGAATACGATGAAGCCGGTTATTATAGCACGCCAGTTCTTATCCCTGGTAAAATATATGATCGCGATAAGCAGTGCTATAGTTGCAATACCATAGTAGTAAACAGTATCCTCCATCATTGGAAAGACACTTAGATTAAAGGGAAAGAATATTTTACCAAGATATTGGACCACAACAGGTAGCCTATGAACAAAATCACCCAACATTTTAGACGTGCTCAGATATGAACCTTTCAAAGTAGCTGTAGAACGTACACCAAACCATATAGCAAATGCAGCAATCCACATAGCATACTGCACCAGGTTTGATTTATCCAGCCAATTTCTTTTACGAAGAAAGACAATGAATATAAAGGCAATAACAGCATTGAATACCGCTGTTTCTTTTGTGAAATATGCCGCCAGCAATGACAAAAAAGAAACTGTTAACCATTTAAATTTTCCATTATCCAAATAGTTGAGCGAGCAAATTAGGAACCCAAAAGTGAAGATAGCTAGCATTATATCATTCCGACCCGGTATCCACGCTACAGCCTGGCTTAGCACCGGATGAACGGCAAAAATTAGACATAGGATAAATGCCTGTTGTTCGTTTATTCCTAGTTTTTTAAAGAGTTTAAATAAAAGCAGTACGGCTATTATATGCAACAGTATGTTCACAACATGATACCCTGCAATATTGTCTTCACAAATAGCATAGTTCAGGATCATAGAGTCAAGAAATAAGGGTCGGTAGTAAACATCATTAACAGGGTCAAATACTCCCCGGTGAAAGGATGTTACCAGGTTAGATAAATGCTCATTGTATTCATGATATTGCGTGATAAAGATTGAGTCGTCCAATTCTGTATATCCAAAGCCAATACTCACAGCATATACCAGAATAATGGCAAGCACTAAAAAGAGCATGGGATACTTAATGGAAAATTTTCTTTCAGGCTTTTGCATAGAACGTGCCATTGCCTTAGGCATTACTTGCTTCTTTTGTTTACTCACGGCTGTTCATTATAGCTCTTTTCAAATATCTGAAAATATTGCTTGTTTTCATAGCTATAAGCATCACTCAAAAAAGAAAAGCTCCCCCTAAGAAGAGCTTATTTATCGCAAAAGCTAGAAAAATTAGTGCGTGCTTATCGCAGCATGAGTACCATGTGTCTCCAATACATTATGAGCATGCTTTATTTCATCCTCACTGCCTTGGGCAATAACGAGGAAC
>JBQCEX010000594.1:0-2104 GCA_051959855.1 Flavipsychrobacter sp.
TTTCAGATGCTCATAACTGTTCTGAAAGGCATTTAAAACATCATCGGTATTATCATCAGAGGCATCGTTCACTACAATTACCTCATATAGCATTTTACCTGCTTCATTAGTGTATCTTTGCGCCAAAATTGCCGGCAGGTATTGCTGTAAATTATGCGCCTCGTTTTTTGCACATATGATGACAGAAACAGGTTTGGAGTTGTTTGCAGGGATTACCTCATCCTTTCCGGGAATAAAAAATATCCTGATGAAAAAGTATAGTGCATAGCTGCACTGCATGGCAACGGACAGGCAAAAAAGAAACCAAAGGATTTGTGTAAACACAGCCCGAAAATAAGTAAATCTTCTTCCTGTTAAGGAATAAGCATAAAAGTTTAAACCACTTATGGAGTTTGAGTTAATAAAAAAGGATGAGCAGTCAGGAGCGAGAGCAGGAGTAGTAAGTACCGGGCACGGGCAAATAGAGACCCCGATATTTATGCCTGTGGGCACCGTAGGCAGCGTGAAGGCAGTGACCCAGCAGCAACTAAAGGAAGAGATAAAAGCACAGATAATATTAGGCAATACCTATCACCTGTATTTGCGCCCGGGCACTGAAGTGCTGGAAGCAGCAGGAGGATTGCACCAATTCATGAAATGGGACAGGCCTATACTTACCGATAGCGGTGGTTACCAGGTTTTCTCCCTGGCTGCCAACAGAAAGCTGAATGAAGAAGGAGCCATGTTTCAATCGCATATAGACGGATCGAAGCACCTGTTTACTCCTGAAAAAGTAGTAGAGATACAGCGCAGCATAGGTGCAGACATCATAATGGCCTTTGATGAATGCCCGCCCTACCCATCAGAATACGCTTATGCGCGCAACTCGATGGAGCTGACCCACCGCTGGCTGGCACGCTGTGTGAAGCATATGGCTGAAACCGAACCAAAATATGGTTATACACAAAGCCTGTTCCCCATAATACAAGGCAGCACCTTTAAAGACCTGCGCAAGACATCAGCAGAATTTGTAGCCAGTATGGAATGCGATGGCAATGCCATAGGCGGCCTTTCGGTAGGTGAACCTGAAGAAATGATGTACGAGATGTGTGCCCTGTGCTGTGAATACCTGCCACAGGACAAACCACGCTACCTGATGGGTGTGGGCACCCCCTGGAACATACTGGAAAACATAGCGCTGGGGGTGGATATGTTTGACTGCGTAATGCCTACCCGCAACGGGCGCAATGGCATGCTCTTCACAACCAAGGGCGTCATCAATATAAAAAATAAAAAGTGGGCGGCAGATTTCAGTCCGATAGATGAGGGGCTGGACAATGTATGCAGCCAATATTATACTAAAGCATATTTAAGACATCTATTTGTAGCAAGCGAGCTACTTGGCCTGCAAATTGCAAGTATTCATAATCTTTCATTTTACCTGCATTTGGTAAAGCAGGCCCGTACGCATATTTTGCAGGGCGATTTCGTGCAGTGGAAAAATGAAATGATACCTATTTTGAAACAACGTTTATAAGCGACAGGCAATTGATGAAGAAAATAGATTGGTATATAATTAAGAAATTTCTCAGCACCTTTTTCTTTGCCGTGATGATACTGGCCATTATAGCCTGTGTGATAGACTATTCGGAGAAAATGGATGACTTTGCTGAAAAGAAAGCGCCTGCCTTAGCTATACTGAACTACTTTAAAAACTTCATTCCGCATATCTCTGCCCTGCTGTTTCCGCTGTTCATATTTATAGCTACTATCTTCTTTACCTCAAAGATGGCCTATAGGTCTGAAATAATAGCCATACTTGCATCGGGAGCCTCCTTTCAGCGATTTTTGAGGCCTTATGTAATTGGGGGCGGCTTTTTGTGCGTGATATCACTACTAGCAAACCACTGGATAGTGCCCAATGCTAACAAACAGCGATTGGCATTTGAGGATAAATATGTGCATAATGCCAAAACCATATCGGACAGAAACGTGCATTTGCAGCTCTCCAGGGGGCTGTTTGTGTATTTGCAGAGCTATGACTATGTGACGAATATAGGTAACAGGTTCACCGCTGAAAAAATAGACGGTACTTTATTAAAAGAAAAACTATTTGCAGACCATG
>JBQCEX010000595.1:0-2359 GCA_051959855.1 Flavipsychrobacter sp.
ATTTCCTTCAGCATCTATAATAGCATCATTATGTTCACTGCCTGTCATCTTTGCTGCCTTAAATCCACTGCCAAATTCTATTCCTTTAATAGCAGGTACAGCGAATATTGCATGGCTGATGGCAGACTCAACAGAATCAAAAAAAGGCTCGCCAATGCCAAGCGGCAAATGCTTTACGCTACATGATACAATGCCGCCAATACTGTCCTGTTCTTCGACAGCCTTCTTTATGGCAGCTTCGATGTCTGTACTGCCGCCCGCTTCAGTTAAGGTTGCGGTTATCTCTATATTATTTAAAATCTTCCTGGCAATAACACCTGCAGCAACTAATGCAACCGTGAGTCTGCCAGATGAATGACCGCCACCTCTGTAATCATTATACCCATGAAATTTTTTGTGCAAGACAAAGTCTGCATGGCCAGGACGTGGCGTATTTCTTATTGCTTCGTAATCGGCAGATTTTGTATTGTTGTTTTCAAATATTATGGTGATAGGCGCGCCGGTAGTTTTATCATTAAATACACCGCTTATTATTTTAGGAATGTCATCTTCCTTGCGCGGTGTGGTGCCGCTTGCACCTGCCTTACGCCTTTCCAGATCAGCAGTAAAATCGTCAATTCGCAGGTCTATTCCGGCAGGGCAGCCATCAATAGTAATCCCTACCATTGGGCCGTGTGATTCACCAAATATGGTCACTCTGAATAGTCTGCCAAATGAATTCATAATTATTATAAAGTTAGTCTTCAACCAGGGTACATGCAGCACCCAGCGAAATTAAATGATTAAAGAAATCAGGATAAGACTTATTTATAGCTTCCGCACCAATTATGGTCACATTCCCTTTGGCGCAAAGGGCGCCGATAGCTGCTGCCATAACAATGCGATGATCGTTGTATGAATCGATCATACAATAATCTAACCTTCTTCTCCCATTAATAAACAATTCATCATCGTCAATAGAGTAGGCAATACCGAACTGATGCAGCATTTCGGTGATGCTATCAGCCCTATTGCTTTCTTTATGCCACAACCGGTTAATACCTCTTATATAGCATTCATTATTGCTGGTAGCAGCCAGTATAGAGAGCGCAGGGAAGAGATCCGGACAATTTGTAGCATCGAAATCAAAACTATCAATATCACACATCCTTGCATTTATTGAAAGCTCTTTTTGCTCCACCTGTGCATGTAAGCCTTGCAATAAAGATAATAGCGAAGCGTCTGCCTGTTTTGAATTAGTTTGTAAACCCTCAATAGTTACGTCGCCCGCTATGCAGCCTGCTATCAGCCAACTTGCTGCACTGCTCCAGTCCCCTTCAATCGTTATATCGATATGTTCTTTTACTTCAAACTTATTAGGATCGATATAAAAAAGTGTATAGTCAGAATGCGATATAGGCTTCCCAAACATTTCCAATACCGACAAGGTTAAATCAATATATGGAATGCTTTTGAGATTGCTCACCTCAATGGTCACAGGTTCAGTTGCGCTATACGCAAAAGCAAACAGGAGGCCACTAAGAAATTGTGAGCTAACAGAACCATCAATAGATATTCTTTGGGGAGTCAGTGGTCCTTTTACGATAAAAGGGATACACCCAGTGAAATCACTTATTTCAACTTTTGTAGCAGAAAATATATCGCTGAATGCATCCATTGGGCGATTTAACAGACTGCCATGCCCATTAATTCTGATGGGCTTATTGCTTAATGCAGCAATTGGTGTAAAGAGCCGTGCAGATAAACCACTTTCTCCGCAATCTATGTTGTCACTTATTGGTTGGATGCCTTCACTATATATGTCAATGCGTTCGTCAGTTTGATGGGTAATTTTGGCTCCCAATTGCTGAATGATATTTAACGCAGCTTTGTCATCATTTGATCGGCCGGGGTTATAGATAGTAGTTGTGCCCTTGTGTAATAAGGCTGCAGCACAGGCACGCTGCATCATGCTTTTAGATGCAGGTATTTTTACTGTTCCGCTTATATTACCCGGACTAATTATTGCTTGCATGTGCAAATGTTTCTAAGGCTTGCTGTATTACTTCAAAAGATATGGTTTTTACTGATCCCGCACCTATCCGGTTCAACACTATATAGTCTATGTCTTTTTCATTTCGTTTTTTATCCATTTTCAGAATATCCATAATCTTCGCAGTATTTATAGAATGAGTGACCGGTAACTGGTATTGTTGCAACAATTTTAGAAGCTTTCCTCTCACTTCACTGTCTAATCCAGATACCTGCTCTGATACTATGCAGGCAATCAGTATACCTAGGGCTACAGCGTGGCCGTGCGGCATATTGTATAGCGTCTCAATAGCATGACCTGCAGTATGACCAAAATTCAACAATTTTC
>JBQCEX010000596.1:0-2135 GCA_051959855.1 Flavipsychrobacter sp.
ATACAAGGTGGCGGCGGTATTCAGGAAAAAACAAGGGATGTACCTGGTCAAAAGAAATTAAGCGCCGGCGTTACAGGAGGCTATAAGTTTACCTATAAGCTTGGCGACTGGAACTTTAATTCAAATATTGAATACTACGACCGAAATTTTCCGGGTATTAATAATGGCATGATGATGCAGATGCACCAAATAACCCGTGATTTCAAGAAAAAATTTGCAGGTATATTCTATTCCTCAAGTGTATTAAACACAAGATATTATACAGACACCCTATATAATCCTGACATACTTAAATACAATACCTCACGCTTTGGTATCAATACCGGTTTTAGAGACAAACGGAATAGCCTTATGCTCAATACAGGTATAATGAACGATGATGGCGTAGGCACAGAAAGCGACTTAAATCACATGGGCTTCTTAGATGTAAACTATACTTTTCAATCAGGCAGGGCTACAAGCATAATACTCACTTCCCAAAACGCTTATAAGAATAATGTAGGCCCAAATAAAGACAATGTACTTATTACCAGCACCATGGCATCTGTAAATGTTGGATGGCCTGGCCTAATGTTTTCTTATACCCGCAGACCCGTTTTTAGTTACGAAAACCATGAGCAAAAAATATCCAGCTATGATGAAACCCTAAGCGGAGGGCCCTTTGTTAAATACAATCTATTCAGAGGTAAGCTCAATGGTATGCTCAAATATCAATTCTCGAAGTCAGTTTATGATGAAGTAGTACGCACGTCAGTAGTGGGAGCCATAAACTATACAGATGACAAAATTGGCACCGCCCTGCAGATAGCAGGAAATATTCCCACTAATAAAGGCGTAACAACAAGCCAACTACCTGTCAGCGAAGGAGAATTTTTTACTATCTCGCTTGTAAAGCAACTAAATATACCAGTATTAACACATCGCCTCTACTATGACATGAAACTTGTTCTCTTCAATGACAAAAACAATAACAACAGAAAAGACGACAATGAAGAAGCTCTGCCTGACATGCAAATAACCGTAAATAATGCTGAGCTTCTAAAAACGAATAAACATGGTGCCGCAAAGTATGAGAATATAGAAAAGGGTAATTACACAATAGAATTAAATTCCGTTCGGGAAAAAGGTCTGGTACCTTCAAACGGCTTGCTACAGACTGTATATGTAGGAGATAACAAAACAACTTATATCCCCTACAAGAAAGGAAGGTCCATAAAAGGAAATGTGAATATAATCAGGGATTCCTTTAGCAGAACAGTATTTACTGCCGATGAAATAAAAATTATTGTTACAGATACTTCTAGCAGAACATACTCCACCGTTACCGACCAAAATGGCAATTTCTCATTCAGCTTACCTGCCGGCATCTACACTGTATCGCTCAATCCAGACGCATTTGAAGGAAGCGATTTTACTCCATTAAAAATGGCATATACTGTTGATCTGTTTATGAATAAGGAAGAAACAGTGTCATTTACAATAAAACAGAAACCGAGAAAAGTACGTTTCCTTGAACAGAAATAACCTGTTATCTAAGCAAGGTCACATTTCCTTTATACAGGTTTTCTGTATCACTGCCCGCAAAACGAACTTTTATCAGGTATACATACACACCTTCTGGCTGCAGATTTCCATTTAATCTACCGTCCCAGCCTCTGCCATCTGTCTGACTGGTTTCAAACACTTTTTCTCCCCATCTGTTATATATACCCATATAAAATTGAATTACTCCCGCTGAAAGCAACTGCCTTGGAAAAAAGTAATCATTTACGCCATCACCATCAGGTGTAAATGCATTAGGTATATCCAGATAACATTTATTATATACCTCTATGCTATTTGTTTATGAAACAGAAATGTCAACTAAGAATTAAAATGCGTACCACATTATTAGAGATGCCTGAGCGGCGGGCAAATCAATGAAGTATATACTGTACCGTTCACCGAGAATGCAAACACAGACCTTCCAAATTAAAAATACCGCTTAACAAAATGCTGTAGCAAATTACAACGGCAGGGTTCATCAGAATCTGATCGTTTCGGGCTTTCTAGTTCTGCAAATCCTAGTTTTGCAGATAATTTTTAAGTCCCATTATCATTCAGTTATTTGTGTCAATTGATGAGAGATGCCTTAC
>JBQCEX010000597.1:0-2341 GCA_051959855.1 Flavipsychrobacter sp.
GGGCATAGGTACGCTTGCCATACAGGATAATAAATGGCGTTTGTGGCCTAACCCTGCAAAAGACATCTTACATCTGGAGTATATTTCTAACAAACACGTAACTTACGAAATAGTAAATTTACAGGGTAGCAGAGTGATGGCTGGCAATGTAAACACAGATCAAAATGTAAATATCGCTGCACTGGCACCTGGTATGTATTTTATACGCTTGTCTTTTGATGGCAAAAACGGAACAACTCAAAAATTTGTAAAGCACTAATAATGCAGAATATAACAGTAGAAGAATTGAAAGATCGTCTTGACTCAGGTGAAAAGCTTAACATCCTTGATGTTCGCGAGCCGGCTGAATATGCTGAATTCAATATCAACGGAAAATTAGTTCCGCTGGGTCTTATCATGAGTATGCAGCTTGATGATCTGGAAGACTGGAAAAATGACGAAATAATAGTGCACTGCCGCTCTGGCGTGCGCAGCATGCAGGCCTGTATGATGCTGGAAACAGCCGGTTTCTCAAATGTCAAAAACCTGGTAGGCGGTGTAAACGACTGGCAGGCTAAATATGGCTCCGTAAAGATATAATTAGATAATGCCTTCAGCAGAAGGGTAGAGGAAGAGAAAAATGCACGATATAGAGCCATATTACAACTGGAGGCATCTTTATACCGCAGAGGAAGATGAGTTTTCGCCGTTTTACGGGCGGGAGTACAGCGAGTTTGAGTTTAGCAATACTGTTTACAATTACTACATCCACCCGCAATGGGATGAGTTCGGTTCCCGCACCCTCTACATGAAGGTGTTGTTCGCCGACTACGATCTCAATTATGCTATCATAGAGATGATAGGTGAATGGAATGATGCGGTAGAGAATGATATCATGCAGCTCAAGCGCTCTGTGATAGATGCTATGATAGCTCGCGGCATCAATAAGTTTATTTTAATTACCGAAAACGTACTCAACTTCCATAGTAGTGATACCGACTATTACGAAGAATGGAATGAAGATATTAAAGATCAGGGCGGCTGGATAGTGTCTGTAGACATGCCCGAGCAGACACAGTACGACTTCCAGCGTTCCCATATCGATCGTTATGTTCATTTGCTGGATGTGCCTGCATGGCGCACCTATCAGCCGCAACATTTCTTTCAGTTGGTAGATAACCAGATGCTTAGGTTGCTGGATTAAAATTTCACTGCTTATCGTTTCATTTTATTCAGGTAGTTCAGCATCTCCTGGGCATGTGCAGGACCATCGCTGAAAGAATTGTAAGTGTACAGGATTTTACCATCAAGCCCTACAAGAAAAGTTTCCCTACCCGTAAATATGAATTTGCCTTTCACTCCAAATAGCTTCAACACTTTATTGTCAGGGTCGCTAAGAAGTATAAAGGGCAGCTGGTGATGCTCCTTAAAGCTTTTGTGGCTTTCTATCGTTCCATTATTGATACCGATTACCATAGCTCCTGCCTTTGAAAAAGCCGTATAACTGTCACGAAATGCGCAGGCCTCTTTGGTGCATACACTGCTTTCATCTTTAGGGTAAAAATAGATGACTAGCATTTGCTTGCCTGTATAATCCTTACTGTTGAATAGATTGCCGTTCTCATCATAGAGCGAAAAAGCAGGTATAGGATCTCCCACCTTTAGGTGTTTGCTTTGCGCATTGCAAGCCTGTAATAAAGAACATAGTAATAGCAGAATAAGAGCAGCATTTTTCATAGTAGCAATATTAATCTTTATACTCAAGATTATTCTTTAAAGGTGAATGTATAAAAGTGTTTATTAACTATCTGTTATTTGCAAGTGTCATGTCTAATATGTTGAATTCCATCTATGTATTTAGGTGATAAAAATTTTATGTAGATTTGCTCATATATTAAACCCCTTTATGACTATAAAGATTAACGGCAAGGTTAATGAAAACATTGTCGATGTGATTATTTACCCTACGGATATACCCGGAGTAAAAACTAAAAGACTTGAAGGCCTGATTATAGCCGAGAATGATGCCCTAAAAGAACTTACTCAACTTGGTGAGTTTACCATGGAGAAGGAAGGCGCAACCTACCAAAAGTGCAAGTGCAGCGAAACCGGCAAATTTGTCTACGACTCCATAAGAGCATAGCTATCAGAGTGTGCTAAAGCCGTATTTGTGCTACTTTTACATTAATGGATCAAAGGATATTGCAGGATTGCATAACGCAGGTTTTGCCTTTGCCTGGTGATGCTTTATCTGCCTTAATGGGCTGTCTTACATGGCATGAGTTAAAAAAGGGCGCTGTTGTTTTGCATGAAGGGGAAATTTGCCAGGCGCTATACTTTGTAGAAAAAGGATATTTACGCA
>JBQCEX010000598.1:0-2416 GCA_051959855.1 Flavipsychrobacter sp.
GTGCAAGCTCAGGCAGTACCGTTGCCGGCAGTTCTTCAGGGTCATCGGGCAGCACTGCATCGCTTTTAAATAACCCTTCAGGCGTTTTTGTTGACGCTACCGGCAACATATATATCGCCGATGCTGGTAATAACAGAATTCAAAAATGGGCTTCCGGCGCAAGCTCTGGTAGCACTGTTGCTGGGAGTTCGTCCGGCACAGCAGGTAGTACAGCTTCCCTGTTAAATATGCCCACCTCAATCTGGTCCGACGGCCTTGGTTACTTGTATATCTGCGATGCAAATAATAATCGCATCCAACGCTGGCTGTCAGGAGCTTCTTCAGGCATCACTATTGGCGGCAGTCCTTCAGGAGCAAGTGGCGATACCAGGAGTCTTTTAAACGCCCCAAGGGGTATCACCTTAGATGCTGGTGCTAATGTTTACGTAGTAGATTACAATAACCAGCGTGTTCAGAAATTTGTCGATACAATTCGCAATACTTTTATACCCGCTGATACCGGTATATACACTGCAGTTGTAACCATCTTTAATGGCAATAACGCATCTGTAAGTGATACTATAACACGTACAGTTACGCCGTCATTTCAGATAGGCTCACCTAACAGTGTAAAATACCCCAAAGTTATGGTAGCTATCTGCCCTGACTCTAAAAGCCTGAGCTTTTTTGTCAACCCTCCTGTAAACGGCGGATCATCTCCATCTTTCCAATGGAAAGTAAACAATACTGTTGTTGCCACAACAGATCTATCCACGCCATTTATAGACACCGACTTTCATAGGGGCGACAGCGTGAGTTGCATAATGACCAGCAGCCTGGGTTGCGCATCACCGGCTTCTGTTAATTCTGTTAATGTTCTTCATATTGACACACTTCACGCCTATACCCCATCGGTTACAATTACAGATGTTGATGGCGGACGCTTCTGTAACGGTGCACTTGACACCTTTAACGCTACCGCCAGTGGATTCTCTAATACACCAACATATATCTGGAAGGTCAATAAAGACACAGTAGGCATTAATAGTAGCAAACTATATTCCGGCGTTGTTACAGGGCTTAGCCTTTTTGATAAAGACACTGTTTCCTGCACAATTATTAGTCTCGATGGTTGCGCAATTCCGCGGGATACTGTAAGTAATTCTATTGTTGTGTCGGTTACACCACTTCACGGCCCGGTCACTGGACGTATTTATTCTATTACAGGCGATACCATTTGCGCCAAAGCCGGCACTACCGCATTCACAGTTCGACCTTTAGGATTCAGCCTCTTGCCAGGGTATCAATGGACAAAAAATGGTAAAAATATTGCAGGCGCACTTAGAGATACGCTTATACTATTGCCAGACAGCATATCTGATGGTGACAGGATTGCATGCATTTTAATTAGCGCTGATGTCTGCCCTTTATCCAAAACTACTTTATCAAATGCAGATACATTACATGTTTTACCGCACCTTAGGCCATCCGTCACAATTACAGACAGTCCTGGTGCTATACATGCGCCCGGCACAACAGTTACCTTCACTGCACATCCGGTAAATGGAGGAGCGCATCCTGTTTATATCTGGTATAAAAATCTGCTTAAAATTCATGGTGTCGATACAGGTATATATGTCACAAACGATGTCGCGGTAGGCGATGTTATTAGCTGCGTAGTGTTCAGCAACGCACAATGCCTCGACACGTTTGCAGCACGCAGCAACAACCTCACCATTCGCAATAACACGGCTGTGGCGCAAATCGGCAACAACATAAAAAATATAAGCTTATACCCCAACCCAAACAGCGGGAATTTTACGTTGCGGGCACAATTGCAAGTAGATAATGAGGAATGGATAGATCTGGAAATCATAAACATCCTTGGCCAACAGGTCTATACACAACAGCTTCCTGTCCAAAATAGCATGCTGGATAGTAAAATATTTATTCAGGATATTAAACCCGGCCTATATTACTTGCGTCTACGTTCTGATAATGATGTTGCAAATATTCCCTTTGAAATCATCCGATAATATACGATTGATATAATCGCTTCAATCAATAAATAAGTATATGCATTATCAGCTTACCCGCTATATAACGGTATTATTATTTTTTAAAATAACAATACTATTGCATCTGCATTTTATTGATTTTGTGTAACTTACACCTGAAAAATCTTATCTTGATCATACCCAAACTATAGTACTAGACGCTAAAACGTTATAAGAACAATTTCAAATTAATTATTTCTGCATTTTTATTAACCGACTATCAATATACCATGAACTACCAAATGCAGTTGGGCGATGTCTTATAAAAGAACAGCAGTAGCCTTTATCGTCGCGTTTATTATCTCTGCTGAAGCCGTTTTATTTTTTGAGGTTAATGGTGGGTATAAGAAAATTGGGAGCAATTCTTTTTTAATAGGTTG
>JBQCEX010000599.1:0-3567 GCA_051959855.1 Flavipsychrobacter sp.
TAGAATAAAATCTGTTAAAAAAAAGTTAGTTCTTAATTTTTTTTTAATCACCAGATCTTATTCCTGGAACCTTCAAACTCTTTTGGCCTTACAACCGTGAATACACGGGAAATATTAAAACCGAAATGAATGCCATTATTCGCCCATGTATCTGTAGTTTGTCCAATAAAAGTTCTTTCAGTTATGCCTGTTGAGTTAGTAAACAGCAGTTGGAATACGTGACCGCCTGTTTCTATATCTATACCAAACGATAATGCATTATATACGGGGGAGCCATTGGCAGTGGATAGAGGATCAATAGTATAATAATATTCCCCTGTCAGCGCTATACGGTTACTAAGCTTTATTCTGCCACCTATACCCAGGGCAAATACATCATTATGGTCTTTGGTAGAGTCAACCAGATTATAATGTATGTGTGTAGGCATTATCTGCAATGACAGCCAGTTATTGAATTTGTGAGCGATCAGCAATTGGTTGAAGTAATACAGCCTGTTAGAGAAATAATAAGTATCTCCCGACGGTATCTGGAAAGTAGACAATGGCCTTGAATCAATAGACATACCGCCTACGTAACTTACGCTGAACGAGAGGTTTTTATGCTCTCTCTGGCGCCATATCTTAGCCTTCAGGAAACCATCATATTCTTTTTGATAGGTGCTACGCCCTACCCCTACCATCAGCCAATTAGTTACGCCATAGTCAAAACCGAGCTTGGTAGTGGCATTATCAAGCCCAAAGAAGTTCTGCGCTCCGGTATTAAGTGTACCAAAGCGGTGCGAGATACGGAAATCCAGTATTCCCTTACCTACATTTTCAATGCTGTGTCCGTTTATGATACGGGTGCTTTTAAAAGTAGCAGATACATATTCCTTTGCAGGCTTGTTATCTGATTCCAGCATTTTTTCAAGACTTGCATCGCCTGAGGCTGAAGTATCTGTCTGAGCAATAGCTGGTGCAAACAGGCATGAAAAAAGAAAAGCTAAAATAAGTGTGCGGCTTGTACGCATGTGTTGGTTATTATTTCCGTACAATTTACTGTACAGCTGTTAAAATACTATTTACGGTTATTTCAATGCTTTTAGCAATTTTTGTAGCTACCATTGAAGGAATTTTTATATTATAATCCTGCGGCACTACCATGAATTTAGCATTCAGTGTCGCTTCCTTGCCTTTAATAACTATAGTACCGGGTATACTCACATCTTTTATCACACCATGCATGCTGAGCTTACCTTTTGCAACCACTTTATATGTACCGTCTTTCAAAAAATTCACGTTAGACACATTCTCTATCTTACCCTTAAACTCCGACTTAGGGTATTTACTGCTTTCCATGTAGTCATCATTAAAATGTTCCTGCATGGTTTCTTTTTCAAACTTAAAGCTCTTTATGGGCACCTGGAAAATAAGATCGCCACTCTTACTATCCAGTATGCTGGCAGTCTCGTTATTAAAGGCCTCGATATTCTCTATAGGCGTGCCGGAAAAGAAGGATACTTTGCCGGTACGTGTTAGATATTTCTGCGCAAAAGTGGCTGAGGAAACAGCCGTAAGCAGCAACATGGTGATGATTGTACGTTTCATAATTAATAATTTATTCGAAAAAACATTAATTGTTCTGATAGCCTTTATTTACCCATGCGGTTATCTTATTTATATCACAAGATGAAAGCTTCGCTGTATTCTGTGGCATAGGGAAATAGCCGCTCGCATGATTTATAGCGCCCAGTAACCTGTTGCTGGTTATAGAAGCTACTACTCCGTTATAATTGGAATAGTCATAACCACCCGCCTTGGTAGCAGCATCATGACAACCGCTCACATTACAATTCTGAGAGAAGATGGGCGCTATAGTTCCTGAATAAGTGACATTAGTAGTATCACAGGTGCCGCTATTACCGCCATTGTAGGGGGTTACATACAGCTGGTCCGCCTTATCGTTATAACAACTTCCTAACCAAGCCATGCTAAGAAATAAACATCCTATCAACAAAAGATTCTTCATATCGTTAACTGCTATTTTCTTTATTAATTATAAAAATGCTGCAAAATTACATGGCTCAGTGTTAAACAGCCATTAATTATTTAGCGCGCCTGCTGCAATCCACTTCTTCACCTGTGTTATCTGGCAGTCTGATAGTGGCGCACCACCCTGTGGCATTAACGTATAACCACTACCGGTCAGCCCGCCTATTAGCTTACCGTTTAATGCAACTGTTTTCACCCCACCATAGGTATCCAATACATATCCACCACCTGTAGATGCAGCAGACATACTGTTATGGCAACCTGAACAATAGGTGTCAAACATCGGCTTAATAGCACCGCTGTAGGTATAATTGCCGGTATCGCAATTATTGCCGCAATTAGTGCCATTCACAGCACCTTCGTATATCCAGCGCTTTATTAGCCCTATTTGAGCAGAAGAGAGCGCAGGTGCATCTTTCGGCATGAGGTCTTCTCCTGAAGCCACCAATGACTGATATATTTTACTTGCCTCATAATTACCGGGCACTATGCCGCGCCTTACTATATTGTCGTAGCTATTCAGCACATAGTCGCTTTCGCCACTTCCATCATGACAACCGGCTTTTGCACAGTTAGACTGGAAAATAGGCAGTATGTCACGTTCAAAACACAAACTTGAATCTACTGTACGCATAGACACAGGCAGCACATAAGGCTGATGTTTGCATGCAGTCAGCACAATGGCTGCCACAATGAAAAATACTATTGTTGTCAATCCTATCAATCTCATTTCTTTCTTCACTTTATTTAATAATACAATCTGTGAGCAATACGCTCGTAATATCATTACCAGAACAAAAACCCGCTATGGTTATGTTACTCCTTTTAGTTGCCTGTGCATTTTTATCGCGCATGGTGCATTGCACTACAAGCATTGGGTCTGCTGATTTTAGTAGCACAACAGTGCCCCCATCCTGATTTTTAGTTACATCAGCTACTTCGCCGCTTACTATTAACGCTTTATTAAGGTATTGAGTATTTGCTTTTGCTTCATCAGTGCCGTAAGCATTGCAAAGCGCAGTAGCAGTGACAGAAATGCCCGTAGCGTTTTCCACTTTTTTATGTGGTTTGTTCCACATATAAATACCTACTGCAGCTCCAGCTACAATACATATAAGGATAATGATGAGTACTTTTTTCATTAATCCAAATTTAGGCAGGAAAAGCCTTTATTTAAGCCACAACCAGACGAAACGGGAAAAACAGAAGACGAAAATTGATTAATCAAAAGTTACACACCAGGAATTTGTTCATATTTCACCCGCCAGCCAGTGCTTAAATTCAGCTGAGCGCTCTGAGCTTACTACCGGCTGCTCTTTTACGGCCGGCTTCAGGGTAACGATCACCCTGGCTTTGCTATATGTTTTCATATCATCTATGGCCTTCAGGGCTATCAAGTATTGCCGATTGATACGAAAGAAATCATGAGGATTCAGCATTTGTTCCAGGGCGTCCAGATTATTGTCCATTGGCAGGGTGCGCCCCTCTACAGTACGGGCAAATGTAGCCTTGTTTTCACTGAAGAAATAAGCTACT
>JBQCEX010000600.1:0-2671 GCA_051959855.1 Flavipsychrobacter sp.
CACCAGCCATACATACTCCGGGCTACTGCCGATATTAGTAGCAGAACCTGTACAGCCTTGTAACGAATCTAAGCAACCCGGGTTATTACCCAGCGTATGAGTTGCAGTAACAGTAGGTGTCTGCGACGGGTTCAGCGTTACAGTGATACTGTTTGAAGTTACCGTATGATTGATGATACATGAATCAGGTGCGGTCATCACACATGATACCACGTCCCCTGTTGACAAGCTTGAGGTAACATAGCTGGTACCGGTAGCGCCTGATTGAGGTACTCCGTTCACATACCATTGGAAGCTAGGACTGATACCTGTATTAGTAAGTGTGCTTGAGAACACAACAGGCTTACCCTGGCATGCCGGCATTGTAGCATTAATGCTGATTGCCGCTACCAGGTGGTAGTGATATATAGTTATTGCATTAGATGTCACTGTCTTAGGACTGGCGCATCCTGAATTAGATGTCATGATACAGGTTACTATATCGCCTGCGCTCAAGGTACCTGTATAGGTAGTACTGCTGGTGCCTACATTAAAGCCATTCACCTGCCATTGATAAGTAGGAGCAGAGCCACCATAGGTAGGTGTAACCGTAAAGGTAGTTGACTGTCCTGCACAACCAGGGTTGTTACCTGTTGTCAGCGCTATGGATGCTACCGGAGTTACAGTAGCAGAACGAACTACCGTAATAGTATTTGATACTGCACTATCGCTGCCGCATGCACCTGCAAAAAATGCCTTTACATATACAGTGCTGCCATTAGCTATAGAATTAGTAATAAATGAGTCTGTGGTTGTGCCATTATAGGTACCATTCACATACCATTTATAAGTAGCAGCAGTAATACCACTTGCCAGGGTCGACCTGAACCTTAATGTATCAGCTGAACAAGAAGGATTGCTGCCTGCAGGCAACTTAATAGTAACACCACCGGCAACAGGACCATTACCCTTTATTATTACCATGTAATCCTCAGCCTGGCCATAAGAAAGCGGCCCGCATGGATTAATAGTACTTACCGTACCGCGCTCAGATATTACACGCATGCGTAGCGGTGTACATGTAACAAGCGAAGTCCTGGTAACTACTGTTGGCAGCGTAACACTTGCCTTCAATTGCTGATTAGCAGAGGTACCATCTACGCTCATTGCCAGTTCAGTATTATCAAAGGTGCCGTCATTGTTATAATCTATATATACACGGGCTTTTTCACCCGCAGTTACGTCGCCGGTCTGCACCATAAACTGATAGGTACTTCCTGCAAGCAGTGTAGCACCTTCACGGCATGTACGGTCTATGAATGCTTTATTGCCATCACCATTATAACCATCAGATTCAAAATCAAGATATGTATTTACATATCCGTATGTATTTGCGGCTGTGTCTGTAATACGGAATTCTGTAACACCTGCATTCAATGTATTGGATGGATTAGAAATGGTAGGTGAGCATGAGCTGCTAAGCGCAGTAAGCGCTGACGGAGCTACAGCACCCAAAGAACCAATCAACCCTGTGCGTGGCCTGTTATAGCCTGCAGCATATGCAGAATTGAGCAATGTAAATATCAACCTATCCCGCTGGCCATGGGTAAAACGGTCCTGGCAGCTTGAGTAGTCCATTATATTGTGCTGGGTATTATTATATAAACCGGAGACGCTACATGGATTAGGATCTGACGGGCAATTAAAATTAGATTGCTTTTCGGGTTCGGTATCACACACCAGGTCGCCTGTTGTTGCACAAGGGCCCGAAGGAGGACAAGAGCTCACGGAACCATCCTGGAAGGTATGATACAAACCCATACTATGTCCAAGTTCATGCGGTAAAGTCACATTAGAAGTAGACCGCGCCTGCTGTGCCAGCATCACTACACCATCCAGGCTGGCTGGATTACCACCTGTGGCACCACTCGGCACATATGCAAAACCTGCCACATAAGAACTAGTTGCAGAGTAACCATCTGTGCTGTCTATCTTACTTACTACCCATATATTCATATATTCATCTATAGGCCACCTGTTCAGGTCCTTTACAGCCACTTCTGAAGCACCGGTAGTCTTTGTAAGATTCATACCACCTGTTGTATATCCTGTTACACTACTGCCATCTGTTCGGGTAATGCCAGACGTACTGTTACAGGCAGAGTCGCGCTTTGCAAGTACGAATTGTATAGGAAGATACGTACCACCACTTGAACTATCCGGGAAACTGGCCCATGTGGCCGAATATACCCTGTTAAGATACGCAATCATCGTATCTATCTGAGCTTCAGTAGGATTATATATATTAGAAACTGAAGGAGTTGCATATGTACTACCGGGATAAATGACATGAACTACCACAGGTATCTCATACACTACTTGCGGGCCTGTGCCGCCTGCCAGTACAGTACGGGCGCCTGCACTGCTATGGGCTCTTTCCCATGATGCCCACTGCGAAGCATAGTCAGCAAATTTTCGGTTATAGGAAGGATCTGCTGCCTTTATCCTTTGTTTCACTATGTCCTCGCCGCATGCTTGTGCCTGGGCAACAGAGTGTAGAACAAAAAGCATCAGAACTGATAGCGTAAGTTTTCGTATCATGCAATAAACTATTTTTCAGCTGTGAACTATACACGTAAAAATAAGATAATCATTAAAAATATGCTAAAACTTTTTCCGAATTATCTTTTTT